>CALRHN010000027.1 GCA_943359425.1 Candidatus Nomurabacteria bacterium
ATCCGATTTATTCATACCTACGAGCATATCATTTCCCTCGAAAATCTCCTCGCCGCATGGCAGGAGTTTCTATCGGGCAAGAAGATGCGTAAAGACGTGCAGGAGTTCGAGAGGAATCTCATGGGCAATATCGTCTCCCTTCATACCGAATTCGCGGCCCGAACCTACCAGCACTCTGCCTATCACGCCTTCAACATCTCCGACCCCAAACCCCGCAACATCCACAAAGCCACCGTCCGCGACCGTCTCGTCCACCACGCGCTGTATCGCGTCCTCTATCCGTATTTCGACACCAAGTTCATCTGCGACTCATATTCCTGCCGCACAGGGAAGGGAACGCACCGAGCCATCGACCGTTTCCGAGATTTCTCCCGCACAGTCTCGAAGAACGATACGAAAACCTGCTGGGTGCTCAAATGCGACATCAGGAAGTTCTTCGCGAGCATCGATCATGAGATTCTGAAAAATATCCTCGCCAAGAATATCAAAGACGAGGACACTCTTTGGTTGCTCGGAAACATCATCGACAGCTTTCCCCGCATCTACGCCACCCGCCAGAATGATCTTGTCGGGCTGGTGGCTGAGATGGAGAATGTTCGACACTCGGTGTTTAACAAAAGAGGTCTCCCGCTCGGCAATCTCACCTCGCAACTGCTCGTGAACATCTACATGAACGAGTTCGATCAGTTCGCAAAGCACACGCTGAAGGCGAAGTACTATATCCGCTATGCCGACGATTTCGTCATCTTGAGTGAAGACAAAGACTCCCTCGAAAGCCTTCTGCCGAAGATCGCCGACTTCTTGGAAAAGAGACTCAAGCTCTCCCTGCATCCCGACAAAGTATTCATCAGGACGCTCGCATCCTGAGTCGACTTTCTCGGCTGGGTGCATTTTCCCGATCATCGGGTTCTGCGGACGGCGACGAAGAAGAGGATGATGAGGAATCTGAAGATGCATCCGCGCAAACAGAGCGTGGAATCGTATCTCGGACTGTTGAGTCATGGGAATGCCAAGAAAATTTCGAGTGCTGTTATATCAGAATACACTATCAAACAGCAGTAGTTTCTTTTTATAGCGGCAGGTTATACTGTCGGTATATGGACTATGCGCGTATGAAGAAATACATTCCATTCACTCTCATTGCCGGACTTCTCGTACTGACGCTTTTCATCTTCTCTCAAGCTTTCGCAGGAGAGAAGAATAACACTATTCTCACAGTCGCCTTCCTCGATATCGGACAGGGCGATTCTATCTATATAGAGGCGCCGAACGGCAGGCAGATGATCATCGACGGGGGACGCGATTCTTCCATCATGCGCGAATTGGGGCCGCTCATGCCGTGGGGCGACGCCTCGATCGATATTCTCATGGTGACGAATCCCGACCTCGATCACTATGCCGGATTCCTCGACGTGCTCAAACAATTTCACGTCGGCGCCGTCATCGAGCCGGGCACGCATTCGAGTACTAAAACATATGCATCGCTCGAGCGCTCCATTGCCGAGAAAAAAGTTCCCGAACTCTTAGCGCGCAAAGGCATGCAGATCATGCTCGACCGGGAACACGATGTCGAATTCGACGTGCTCTTTCCCGACCGCGATGTTTCGACGTGGAACAGTAACGACGGTTCGATCGAAGGCGTCTTGATCTATGGCAAGACGAAGATCATGTTCACCGGCGACGGCACGCAGAAGACGGAAGGAATCGTTCTCGCCAACAATGCGCCGGATGTCGTGAAGAGCGATATATTGAAAGTCGGGCATCATGGATCGCGAACATCAAGCGCCGATGCATTTGTCGCCGCAGTCGCGCCAGAGTACGCTGTCATATCGGACGGTAAGAACAATAGCTACGGCCATCCGCATCAGGAAACGCTCGACACCCTCGCGCGTCACAATGTGCAAGTTCTCCGCACCGACCAGTTGGGCACGATAGTATTCGAGAGCGATGGGAATTCGTTCTCTTGTATGGCGGGTTGCAAATAAGGTACTATTAAGGCTTATCACTAAAGGTCATCATATTTATGAAAGGTCCACAATATAATGCAATCAAAGCTGTTCTGATCATTGCAGTCGTGCTCGTCGCGGGCTACTTTGTCTTTACAGGCATGAATCACAATTCCGGCAACACCGGTATGGTCATCGATATCGCGAAGAAGGGCTCCCAGCAACAAGATGTTTCGGATCCGAATGCGGTCAGGGGTCCGGATGGATCACCGCTCACTGCAGAAAAGATTGCTGCGAGTGCGCAGAATGTCCACTATGATTTCGTCGTCGACACAAAAGATCCGGATTTGACTGCGGAGCCATCAACGTCTCAGCAGCAACAACAGCAATTGTTACCGATTTGTTCGCCGGCGCCGTGTATCGTTGTTTCCGGATCGATCCAATTCACTGGTCCGATTAGCGATGCCGTGTATGGCCCAAAGTACAAAGACACGTTCAATCAGATCAAGATCCTTGCCGGAGCGAATGACTTGTACATCCCCAACTGGGCCTTTGTTCCATACCATGAGGTGTCCCCGACTCCGACAGATGCGATGGGCGGAGGAGTGATAACGACGAGCACCATCACGACGTCGACCCCTGCAACATTTATTGCGGTACCGAGTGTAAACTTCAATGGTACCATTACTCCGGGTTGGAAGATTCCTGCCGGGCAATATGCCAAGGTCAAGGTCGTGGATTATATCTCAAAAGGCATACTCTGGGACACTGTCTGGCGCGCACGTCTTCAAGAAGTATTGGGCGTCGACAACGGCACCGGTGTCTATCTGTTGCCGCCAAGTCCATATGTCTATAGCAACACAAAAACCATCAGTGGTTCGCCTCGGCCGTACTTCAACTACAACTCATTGCCGACTCCGGCCCAGCCGGGTACGAGCCTGACACTTGCCGGGCATAATTTCGGCACTGCCGGCGTACTGCGAGTCATCGGAGGCACAACTGCTTGCCAGATGTATTCAACGATTACTCCGACTGCACTCTCCAACACTTCAATGACGGTCGCAATTCCTGCGACATGGCCATCCAATTCGTTTTGTTTCGTTCATTACGAACTGTCAGCGCCTCCTATTCAAGGGTCGGTCGTTAGTCAAAATCTCTACATCCAGACGCAATAGTTTTCTGGCCGAAACAAAAAATCCCCCATTCGGGGGATTTTTTGTTTGAGAGTTTTTATTTAATGATTCCTGCTTTCTTGAGCGTAATATACGCGCCGCGCTTGTTGATGGTGCGGATGGCGTTGGTTGAGATCGTGAGGTTAAAGCTTTTGCCGAGTTCGGGGACGAATACCTTGCGTTTCTGAAGGTTCGCGTACTTGCGGACTTTTCCGGTCGGGTTGAATTTCGTCGCACGAGTACGGTTGGAATATCCGCCGGCAACTTTGGAACCTTTTTTAGTTATTGCGCATACTTTTGCCATATATTTCTTTGAGAATACTGCGGGCTGTATGCTATCATATATGGATAATCTATGCAAGAAATCAACGCCTTATTCGCCATCGCCGTTCTCATTCTCTCCGTCATAGTCCATGAAGTTTCTCACGGCTATGCGGCCCTCGCCATGGGCGACGAGACTGCGCGCCGCGCCGGCAGACTGACGCTCAATCCTCTGAAACACCTCGATCCCATCGGATCTGTCGCGCTCCCGATACTTTTCTCTCTCATCAGCCCACGATTCATCTTCGGCTGGGCGCGTCCCGTGCCGTACAACGAGAACAATCTTCGCAATAAGAAATGGGGGACTATTCTCGTATCAGCTGCAGGCGTCATCGCCAACCTCGCCATCGCTCTCTTCTTCGCTCTCTTCATCCGCATCGGCGTCGCGGCGAATTTCATCACCCAACCGCTCTTCTTCATCACGGCGACGATCGTCTCGGTGAATCTCGCTCTCTTCGTCTTCAATCTCCTGCCTTTTCCGCCGCTCGACGGATCGCGCATACTCTTCGCCGTACTCCCCGTGCGATTCGGGCGCTTCGAACGCATTCTCGAACAGTACGGCATCTTCGTCATCTTCGCCCTCGTCGTCGCCTTTCCGTCATATTTCTCGCGGTTGTTGAGTTTTCTCTTTTCTCTTTTCGTCGGTTCTCACCTATAATAGAAGCATCTATGCCTCGTTCTATTAAAAAGATTCTCCTCATCGTTCCCATACTCTTCCTCGCTTCTGCGGCGAGCGCTTTCGCGTCAAACACGAGCGGTACTATAGATCCCGATGGCACATTGCCCTGTACGGTTGCAAATGCGACGGCGAATAACTGCAGTGCCGTTCTCATGGGAGATCCTTCGACGACGAGCGATGACACATACATCAATTTTGGAAAATTCAGTTCACAACCTGCATACAACGTTACTGTTACCGACAGCCAACTGCGCGGACTGATCTTCGGGCAGAAATTCGGCTATGCCGCACTCAACTGTCTCGATACGCAACCGACTGCGAACTGCTCGGCCGGCAACGGTAGTTTCAAAGTCGCCAACGACGGCGAAGGCAATCTCTCCGGCTATGCATGGAGCGAAGGAGCGGGATACATCAGTTTCTGGTGCGGAGATGCGACGCCGAACAATTGTGCGAGCAGTGGCAACTATCGCGTGACGATAAACTCGAGCGGTCAGTTTTCCGGCTATGCATGGAGCGAAGGATTGGGATATATCAAATTTGACTGCAGTACTCCGGGCATGTGCGTGAATACGGACTGGCGCCCACAGTCCGCTCGACCGCAGTGCAACAATGCGATTGATGATGACAATAACGGATTTATCGACTATCCGGCCGATAGCGGTTGTACTTCGTCTACCGACACTCTCGAACAGAGTTCCGGCGGTCATGGTGGTCACGGAGGTGGAGGGGGGGGAGGTGGTTCAGGCAGCGGTCCGGGGAGTGGGCCCGGTAGTGGCTCAGGTTCTGGGACCGGTTCCGGGTCGGGAACTGATGGTTCCGGTTCAGGCAGTACGGGCCCCGGCTCGGGTTCGGGAGACTCTGGACCTTCCGGTCCTCCGTCCGGAGGAGAAGGACCGGCTGGCAGTGGTGAAGGAACCGGCAGCGTCGGCGGAGAGTCCGGCGGATCGTCTTCTTCTGGCTCTGGGTCCGGCGGAGTCTTATTGCCTCCTGGCCCAACAACTCTCTCTGATCTTATTTTAGAGCAGATCAACAATAGTCTCGACTTTGCCAAGACGAGCTTTGGTGACGCGTGGCATCAGGTAAATACTGTCTTCAACAAATCTCCTGGTGACAGAGTCGCGCAGGTCGTTTCTGCTGTCGGCCTCGTTTCCGGCGCAGCTATTTCGGTCACGTCCGCACTCTTCCTCAACCCGCTCTCGTTCTCGGAAATATTCCTCATCCCTGCGCGTCTGTGGGCGCTCATCATGGCGGCATTCGGACTCAAGAAACGTCGTCGTCCGTGGGGTACGGTCTATGACTCTGTCACGAAACAGCCGCTCGATCCGGCATATGTGACCCTTCTTGACTCTGCGGGCAACGAAATCACTTCTTCGATCACCGATCTCGACGGACGATATGGATTTTTCATGAATCCCGGCAGTTATCATATCGTTGCCAATAAAACGCACTACACGTTCCCCTCAAAGAAACTTGCCGGCAAGAGCATTGATGAGATCTACAGCGATCTGTATTTCGGCGAACCGATCGCAGTTACCAGTCCCGATCAGGTTATTGCGAAGAATATTCCTATGGATCCGACGAATTTTGACTGGAACGAATTCGCGAAACAGGACAAGAAGCTCATGCGCTTCTATTCTCATCGCGATGTCTGGTTGACGCATATCACGAATATTCTCTTCTCTCTCGGTTTCGGAGTCTCGCTCCTCGCTCTCGTCGTTGCGCCGAAACCGTACAACGTCGCCATCTTCTCCATGTATGTCGTCCTCCTCGGCATCCGCAAGGTCGGTCACTCGAAGAAATCTCTTGGCGGCGTCATGGACAAAGCGACCGGCTATCCGCTCCCGTTTGCCATCGTCCGCGTCTTCTGGGCCGAGGCGCAGAAGGAGATCATCCACAAAGTCACTGACGCGCACGGCCGGTTCTACTGTCTCATCCCGAACGGCACCTACTACGCCACCGTTTCCCGCAAGAATGTCGACGAGTCCTATACGGAAGTCTACAAATCGCCTTCCTTTACCGTCACGCACGGCTATATCGACACTATGTTTGAGGTCTAGTCTCCGGCTCTTTTCCCCGCTTGCCTTTTTTCACGGGCTATAGTAGAGTAGTGCAACTAGTCTCTTTGGAGACTATTTTATATGCCGACAGTCAATCAACTCGTAAAAAAGGGCCGCACGAAAGTCTTCCGCAAATCAAAGGCGGTTGCTCTTGCGCGCGGATTCAACTCTCTGAAAAACCGTTCCGTCATGTATCCTGCGCCTTTCAAAAGAGGCGTCTGCGTCAAAGTTACGACAACCACTCCGAAGAAACCGAACTCTGCTCTCCGTAAGATCGCCCGCGTCCGTCTCACGAACGGCATGGAAGTCACCGCATACATTCCGGGTATGGGTCACAACTTGCAGGAACACTCCGTCGTCATGCTCCGCGGTGGTCGCGTGAAAGACTTGATCGGAGTCCGCTACACTATCGTTCGCGGCGTGCTCGATGCAACCGGTGTCGACAAGCGTATGAAGTCCCGCAGCCGCTATGGTGCAAAGCGCCCAAAGGCAGCCGCTAAGAAATAATTTTTTAAACTATGCGAAGAAAAGTCACCAATCGAAATATCGCCCTCCCTGATCTGCAGTACAACTCTGTGAAGTTGTCGAAGTTCATCAACTCCGTCATGCAGGATGGCAAGAAACAGACTGCACGCGCCGTCGTCTATCGCGCATTCGACTACATCAAGGAGAAAACAGACAATCCGAATCCTCTCGAAGTCTTCGACCTCGCCATCAAGAATGCGAGCCCGCTCGTCGAAGTCCGCTCCCGCCGTATCGGTGGTGCGAACTATCAGGTTCCCCGCGAAGTCCGTCCCGAGCGCCGCAATGCTCTCGCAGTACGATGGATCATCAGTGCTGCTCGTTTGAAGAAAGGCCAGCCTATGCACATCAAACTCGCTGACGAAATCATAGCCGCATCGAAGAACGAAGGCACTGCCGTAAAGAAGAAAGAAGACACCCGCAAGATGGCAGAATCGAACAAAGCATTTGCCCATTTTGCTTGGTAGAAAAAATCCCCCGCTCGGGGGATTTTTCATATCTCCGACGCTCATTGCCAGCAATTTTTCAGATGTTACAATTGAGCCATTAGCTAGTAGCGCAGGCTCAAAGTTCTATGAATCCACAAAAACATGTTTTGAAACTCATTTTCCTGATCGCAGTCATTGTGCTCGCCGGGTTTTTCATTTTTGGTAAGAATAATAGCGGGCTCACAGGCAAAGTTATCAGCACCGGCGACACTGCGGTAACTCCCGCTCAACCTGCCGTTGCTCCAATTATTGCTGGAAAAGTATTTTTGCTTGGAGGAAATACTATAAATAATAGCGGGCAGAGTCCGAGCAGTTACTACAATGATGTCTGGCAATCAAGCGACATGTCAAACTGGACTTTGATTTCTCCCGATATGGCAAACCCGGGCAATCTGAAGTGGACGCAGAGAACCGGGCAAACCGCGCTCTATTTCCAAAATAAATTGTGGGTCATCGGCGGACAAGATGCGCAGGGGAATGCTTCAAACGAAGTCTGGTCGTCATCTGACGGGATAAACTGGATTCTCGCTGGTCATATCGGTTCCAATTTTAACAGTTATTTGGCAGGTCATACGTCAGTTGTCTTTGATAAAAAAATGTGGGTCATGGGCGGACATACCGGAGTGAGTTTATGGAACGATGTTTATTCTTCTCCCGACGGAATCACTTGGACGCATGTAACTACTGCGCCATGGTCAGTCAGATACGGCCACACATCCGTTGTATACAATAATAAAATCTGGGTCATGGGCGGTGCCATAGGAATGGGGGCATTTATTAACGACGTTTGGTCATCGCCGGACGGAGTGAATTGGACGCAAGCTACTAGCAGTGCCTCGTGGACTCCACGCTACGGAGCCAGCATCGGAGTATATAACAACAAGATGTATCTTTTCAGCGGCAGTGATCTGTCGGGTTCCTTCAGCGATGTGTATTCTTCGACTAACGGCATAACATGGGCTGCTGTCCCGCAAAATCAATGGCCCGCTCGCACGCTCGGCGAAAGTGCAGTTTTCAATAGCAGAATGTATCTCTTGGGCGGTAGCGGTTCCAGTCCGTCGTATCCCCAATATAACGATATATGGAGTTTCAACGGTCCTTCGTGGCAATCCATAAATCAAAATCCCGCATGGAGTAAGCGCTCAGGGCATAGTGTTGTTGTGGCTCAGTAGTTGTAAGAACACCATGATTCAGTCGTCTCAGATGGGTATCTAAAAGTTGTTTTATTAATTTAGCGATATATACATGAAATATAACAAAGGTTTTGGTGCAATGGGAATAATCTTAGCTCTTGCCGTGGTCTTAGTAGTTGGCGGCCTCGCCTACTATGCAGGAAAGAATTCTGATTCTTCGAAGGGCACTGAAGAAACTGGTTACTTGCCGCAGGTAAATCAAAATACTGCAACGAGCACTTCTGTCGTTTCCAATAACAGCGTTTCAAAAACGGGAACTGGCTCGTCGCATCAATTGCTCGGCAGTAGTTGTGGTCTGACGATCAACTCTCCGGCAGCAAATGCGCACGTCTCATTTCCTCTCACCGTTACGGGAACTATAGATAATACTAATTCATCCGCCCTTGGCTGTTCATGGACGATGTTCGAAGGACAAGCAGGAACGGCACAGCTGTACTTCTTCGATCAGGGAAATAACAATTG
>CALRHN010000028.1:0-3082 GCA_943359425.1 Candidatus Nomurabacteria bacterium
CGGCCAGAGAGAAACTAATTTTTTCATGTCAGAAAGATTTAGAAGGTTAAAAAAGAAGAAAATCCCCTCCATACTACAACTATGGCTGTATTTGTCCAGAGATTATCTGGCATGGCATGCGGCACAGGAAAAGTGATATACTAGGCCCATGAGAGATTTTCTCGTCCTTATCGTCGTTCTTATCTTCCTCTTCCTAATATGGTTCTTGGGCGGAGGCCCCGAACGCTATGAGAGCAGGCAGGGGCCGTTTCTGAACCCGCCCGCCCCGCTCGACAACGGCGCCATCTACGGCCCTGTACGTTCGACGAACTAGACTTATATATTGAGTATTCGGAAGAGCGCAATCCCCGTCGCAACAGAAACGTTGAGCGATTCTTTCTGCCCGTGCATCGGAATCTCGATCACGACATCGCATTCCTTCAATATGTTTTTTGGAATTCCGCGCACTTCTTCGCCGAGAATGAGCGCGGTTTTCTTTTTTGCTTTGTATTTCTTGTAGTCAATGGAATTCTCGTCTTGTTCGAGAGCAACTATTTCATAGCCATTTTTCTTTAATTTCGCGAGGAGCGGAGCGATCGTCTTCACTGATTCCCATGGTACAGTTGTCTCCGCCCCCAGAGCGGATTTCGCCAAGTCTTTGCGCGCTCGTCCGAAACGATCGAGTGGGGCTGGAGTATATCCGACGAGATATATCTTCGAGATACCCGCCGCATCAGCCGTGCGGAATATCGCGCCGACGTTGTAGACGCTGCGGATGTTGTAGAGGATAACGATTGTATCGTTGATTTTAGGCATACTATGTGCTAATTTGAGTTTACTTGCTTTTATATTTTAAGCAATCTTCCGCCCGTATGAGTACACGCGGGCGGTGCATTCGGAGATAGTGGAAAAGCAAGCTTCTCCACTCCTCCTCATTTCCGCCCGTAGCTCAGCTGGTAGAGCAGCTCCCTTTTAAGGAGAGGGTCGCAGGTTCGATTCCTGCCGGGCGGACAAAAATGTAAAACTTTCGATAGGCTATCCCCGACTGGGACTTTTATTGCAAAACTGATAAGCTTGAAATATGCTAGAAAAACTTGGAAAAGATACCTCCTTGTCTGCCCCACAGACTTACTCTCCAAAAGGAGAACCCACGCTTCCAGAAAGGAAAACGATTGAAATTGAAGGAGTAATCGCTACGTTTGAAGTCAAAAGTCAGAACGACATGCGCAGACTGCATCAGGATTTTGAGGGAGATTACGCAAAAGAAATAGTTACTGCGTTTAAAAAACTACATGGGGAAGGAACTGTCGTCAACGTCGGAGCTGCGCAGGGATTTTATACCATATACTCAGCATTGTGTAATAACCCCACAATTGCAATAGAACCTGATCCTCCGACTTTTGCCACGCTTCAGAGAAACATACAGACAAATGGATTGGAGAGCAAAGTCAGCTGTTTCCAATACGCTCTCGGAGAAAAAAATGAGGAACGTTCGCTCTTTACCGATGGAATAGAGGGTTCTGCCTCGAGTTTTCTGAAAGCAGAAAAGAGACCAGAGGAAGTTAAAGTTGTCGTTTTCAGAATGGATCAAGTCCTGAGAGATAACCCCGCTATTCTTGTGATGGATGTGGAGGGATATGAAGAGAATGTATTGCGCGGCATGGGAAACTTGCGGCCTCGGGATATTTTTCTAGAGATACACCCGGGTTTCCTGAAAGAACTAAATGGGAGCGAAGAATCAGTGCGTAAGCTATTGTATGACTATGGCTATGTCTTAAAAGGCGAATACATAAGAAGGAATGAATTTCTCTCGCATTACGAGAAGCAGTAAATCGGCCGAATAATAAATCCGATATTTCATTCCCTGAAAATCCAGAAATGGTATACTATAAGTATATGAACGGAAAAACAAAAATGATCATCGGGCTCGTTATTCTTGTGGTACTTATTGTTCTCGGTATGCGTGTCGTGCTCCGCGGCAGATCAACATCGACTGCGGGCGGCGGCCAATATGATACATTCGCCATGTGTTTGAAGAACAAGAACGTCTCGTTCTACGGCGCCTTCTGGTGCCCACACTGCCAGGAACAGAAAAAGCTTTTCGGTGCTTCGGCATCACTCCTCCCCTACATCGAATGTTCGACTCCTGACGCGAAAGGCCAGACGCAGATCTGTAAAGACAAAGCCATCACCGGATATCCGACATGGATATTCGCCGACGGTTCGCGTATGAGCGGCGTGCTTTCTTTCGCCGATCTTTCGCAGAAATCCGGCTGTCCGCTCCAATAAGATGGAATCTTTCATTCCCCTCTTCAATCAACTCACGAGTATGGAAGCGATTGCTCTCGGCATTCTCACTGGTATCTTTATTCTCACAATGATCGTGGTCGGCAAAGGCCCGTCTCACGCTCTTGATTTTCTCGCGAAGAAAAGTTTTCTCTTTGGCTTCCTTCTCGCCTTCGTATCGATGATCGCGAGTCTCGTCTACTCGAACTACATCGGCTATCCGCCATGCGAACTCTGCTGGCTTGCGCGCACGCTTTTCTATCCGCAGATTATTCTCTTCGCCATTGCTATCGCGAAACGCGATCGGAGCGTCATCGACTACGCTCTCGGACTTTCTCTTCTCGGTCTTGTACTAACGATCTATCATTATCTCGTCGAACTCGGCGTCACGCCTGAACCATTCTGTTCCGCAACCGGAGTATCCTGCGCCGCTCGCTTCGTCTACGAATACGGATTCGTCACCATTCCTTTCATGGGAATAGTTCTTTTTGCCGCTCTTTCAGTCCTCATGCTGAATGCAAAATATCGCCTGAAATAAGGCTTGTTAGCTCATTGGAATAGTTATCCCCACCCTTTTCCCCACTGCTGTCCAAATGCATAGTATAATTATCTCGAAGCAGTGATATAGAAAAAGACGTCCTAGGTTCCCCGCTTCGGGTTTTAAGTTATAGGGCACGTTCACACATATCCCTCGTTCATTCATGGTGCAGTGATTCATTCATTAGGATCTTTTTGCACCACTCCTCCGGCTATTGCCGGGCCAAAAGTAAAGGCTCCGAGTATGGCACTCAATCACTTGAGTTCCGCACCCGGAGCC
>CALRHN010000028.1:3092-8608 GCA_943359425.1 Candidatus Nomurabacteria bacterium
TTTTGAACTAGAGCGATTGGAGAATAAACTGCTCGAGGCCGATATCGAGATCGCACACTCCAGCAAGTCCCTCACGCGAGATCTTGAGAAGGCGTGATGAGAGCGAATGCAGTTCCGTATCGGTAAATTTCTTGCTCGCTGCGAGAGACTTTTTGAAAACAAAGGGGTGTAGCCCCGTACTCTCTGCATCTTTCGCGCTCTTGGCGAGTATCATGGACTTGATCGTGAAGAAAAGCGCGCCTTGGATCTCTTGCGCAGAGACGGCAGCTTCCTGTGCTTCAGTATAGAGCAACCAAGAATTTTTCTTGTCGCGCGCAGCGAAGGCGTCAGTAAGTGCGAAGACATTGAATTTTTCTATTTTTGGGAGAGCCCCCGCAAATTCTTTTATGATGGCTTTCGTTTTCTCGAACGGAGCGCGATCAGCTTTGAGAATATTCGCGTATGAGAAAACGAAATGATGTGCGGACTCCGCAAGATGCGCGAGGAGTTCCTTTGAAATTCCTTCCGTTCCTTGTGATCCCTCAATAACTACGAAAAAAGATTCTCCGAAAAGGCTTTGTGATTCGGAAAGAGAGAGGATCTCTGCCACGGAGAAATTCGTCTCATCGCGCTCGACAAGAGAAAGAGTGTCAGCTTTTTTCTCTGCATCGGCGAAAAGCGTGTGGACCGCTTTGGCACGTTTTTGTGAATCGGTTCCGTAGTAGAGATAGAGCATGAATTAGAGACGGACTTTATTTTTGTAGTCTTGGTACGGCTGTCCGTAGGTCGCTTCGAGAATGGCTTCTTGTTTGGGAATGAAAATCGTGCGCGCAAGAATAAATGCTACCACAGTCGAGAGAACTATGGCGAGTGAATGAAGTACAAGTCCGAGCCCGATGAGAAGGAGGACAAGACCGTATTGGGTCGGCACTCTTGTTACGCAGTAGGGACCTGCGCAGAAATGCTTATGCGTGAGCGTCTCTCCGGCATCGGTTCTTTTCTGGTGGCTGCGCCGTGAGGCATTTTGTGCCCATAAAATGAGAACCGGCCCGATAAAGAGGAAAAGTACTCCGATCCAGTCATAGAGAGCTCCTACAAGCTTGTAGTCCCAAAGAAAATACAGGACAAAACCGACAATAAAGCCGCAAAAGTACACAATATAGGAATGGGCCAATGCCTGGTGGACGCCATGCTTGGGAGCTGGTACTACTATAGTATCTTTTGATGATGTATCCATCACATTTGAGTCTAACACCTTGTGGCGAAAAATCCAGTTACTTCATTTCGCCCCAGTGATTGCCAACAGCGACGTGCACTTCGAGAGGAACCGTCTTCTTATTCTTGAGAAAATCACGTGACAGGACGTTCTGCATAGCACTCTCGACAAGCGTCGTCACTTCATCGACATATTTTTCTTCGACTTCGAAAACGAGTTCGTCATGGACTTGGAGGATGAGGTGTGCTTTGCCGTCGAGTTTCTTCTCGCGCAAGAGACGATCGGCGTCACGGATGGCGATCTTGATACAGTCGGCGGCAGTTCCCTGCAGTGGCGCATTGATGGCCATGCGCTCCGCCATGGCGCGCATAAAGGGAAGTTTTGACTTGAGTCCGGGAAAATATCGGCGGCGGCCGAAAAGTGTTTCCGTATAGCCGGTCTTGGCCGCAGTTTGTTTCACTCCTTCGAGATATTCCGCAATCGTCGGGAATTGGGCAAAATAGTTATTGTAGAATTCTTGCGCGCTCTTGCGATCCGTACCGAGATTGGCTTGCAGTGCGGTGATTCCCATGCCGTAGAGAATGCCGAAATTGATGACTTTTGCGCGGCGGCGCATCTCAGCTGTCACATCGCTCTCTGCAACGCCAAAGACTTTCGATGCGACAGCTGCGTGAATGTCTTTACCTTCTTCAAAAACACGGATCATGAAATCGTCTTCGGACATGAGGGCGGCGATGCGCAGTTCGATCTGCGAGTAATCGAATGAGACCAACTTCGATCCTTTCTCCGCGACGAAGGCATTGCGGATATTTTTGCCGAGCTCGCTCTTGATCGGAATATTCTGCAGATTCGGATCGGTCGAGGAGAATCGCCCCGTCGTTGTCCCTGCTTGGTTAAATTTCGCACGAAGACGCCCGTCCGGGCCGACGAGAGCAGGAATGACATCGATATAGGTCGAGAGCAGTTTCTGTAATTCGCGGTATTTGAGAATGAAATCGATGACGGGATGCAGATCGCGGAGTTTCTCGAGTTCGCTCTCGCGCGTCGAACGCGCGCCGCCGGCCGTTTTCTTCATCCGCTTACCTGAACCTTCATCCACTTTCAGTTCATCGAAGAGTACATCACCAAGCTGTTTCGGAGAATTGATATTGAACTCACGGCCTGCAGCCTTCCAAATATCGGCTTCAATAGCGGAGAGTTTTTTATGATAGTCGGTGGAGAGTTTTTTCAGATAGGCCGTATCGATCTTGATACCGCACGCTTCCATGCCTTCGACAGCAGGTAGAATGGCAAGTTCAATGTCGTTGTAGACAAAGGAGAGATTCTTCGCAGTGATGTCTTTCAGTATTTTCTCACGCCCCTCGGTGAAGTCCTTCGCGCCGGCATAATGCACGATATCGTCGTAGCCGGGATTCGTGATCTCGGAATTGAGGAGCCAGAGCGCAATGGAAAGCTTTTTGACTTCAGCCGGATCGGCGGCATTTTCTTCGCTCTCGGCAGATTCTTCAGAAGAAGATCCTTTTTTGAAGAGGGTCTGCGCGCGAGCCGTGAGACTGCGAAATTCAAGCTCGCGGAACAATGCTTCGATCGCAGCCATGTCTATAGTATCGGTGAAATTTTTTTCCGGAAGAGTGAATACGACGGGCGCATTGCGGCGGATCGTCGCCAGGGTTTTCGAGAAGAGCGCTTCCTCTTCCCCATTTTTAAGCAGTTCAATGATGCGCGGTTTGATACCGAGGGCAGTGAAGGCCTCGGGCTCTTTTTTCAATTTCTTATACATGGCTTCGATCGTACCGAATCCGACGATGAGTTCCGTCGCCGTTTTCTCGCCGATGCCCTTGATGCCGATAATATTGTCGGACGGATCTCCGCGAAGACCTTTGTAGTCGGGCAGGAGTTTCGGCCCGAATCCGAATCGCGCAACAACAGCATCTTCGTCGTACGTGATCGTATCGTTCAATCCTTTTTTCAAAGTGAAAACCTGCACGCGTTTATCGTCGACGAGTTGGAGCGTGTCCATATCGCCGGAAGCGATGATGATGTCGACAGTCTTATCTTTCTTCAACTGTTCGACGATCGTGCCGAGCACATCATCAGCCTCGAATCCGGGAGCGTCGTAGATGGGTATATTGAAGGCCTCGAAAATTTTTCTGGAACTGATGATCTGCGCGATGAGGGCATCGTCAGCTTTCGCACGGCCTGCCTTATACGCATCGTAGGCTTCGTGACGGAATGTCTTCTGCGGGAGGTCGTAGGCCGCCACGATATAGTCGGGCTTGAGGTCGGCCACGATCTTCATGAGCATCGTTGAGATGCCGTACAGAGCTCCTGTGGGCTCGCCCTTGCTGTTTGAGAACTCCGGCAAGGCGTGGTAGGCGCGGTGGATTATGGCGTGTGCATCAAGCAATACAAGGCGTTTTGCGGAAGACTTCATATGCCCATAATACCATACCGCTACTCTACGATGATTGTACGCGTAGCCTCTCGCGCATGATGTGCCAGAGAAACTCGAACCGCATTCTTCGGAATAATTTCCGCAACTTTTTCAGGCCATTCGATGAGTATGAGATTCTTCGGATCGGCAATCAATTCTGCCCATCCGAGTTTGAGAAGTTCATCGGCAGATTCGAGCCGGTACGCGTCGATGTGAATGAGATTTTTTTTGTGCAATTCATAACGCTTCATGATGACGAATGTTGGGGAAATAATATTTTCCGTAATGCCGAGTTCGCGAGCTATTGCTTGTGTGAGTGTCGTCTTCCCCGCCCCAAGATCGCCGGAAAGAGTAACGACAGTGGCCGTCTCTCCCGTCGCAAGAAACCCCAGCACCGCTTGGGCAATCTTCTGTATATCGTCCTTATGAAATTCCTTCTGCATGAGAATACTCTAACATAAACAAAAACACCCCGCTCGGGGGTGTTTTTGTTTCTTGATTATGAATGATATGTCTGCGACACCGTAGTCACTTTCTTGCGGCCGTAGTAATAGCGGTTGAGCAAGAGGATGGCGAGAACGATGAGGATGATGAGCAGAATATCGAAGAAGGAAATATTGAGTCCGGAGAGGAATGCGAGTGCTCCGAGATTGCTGCCGGAGATCGTATTCGTGACAAATGCGGAAACGCTTCCCTGTGCCGAACCTGCCGTGTAGACGAGATTCGCAGTCGTGATGAGCGTGTCACCTGGGCGAGCTGTCGGAGAGACGCGTGCCGAGAGAAATACCGTGCCTTCCTGATTCGATATCAGAGTTCCGATCGGAACAGCGAGCGTACGATCACGTTCAGCATAAGCTCCTGCACTTGCGCGGTCAAAGGTGACTGCCTGCGGGAGAACAACGGAGAGGGCTACATTCGTGAGAGATCGGCCGGAGATGTTCTTGTATTTGACGGTGTAGTCGATGATATCGCCTGCACGAGCATCGGCATACCGTGTCTCGATCGTGAGCGCGACGAGCGGAGAACCACTGCCACTGTTCGAGACGTTATTGATATAGATGACTGATGGTGCAGGTGTCACCGGCGCAGGCGTAACGATGATCGGCGCCGTTACGAATGACAACACTTGTCCTTCGGCAGTGCCTCCGGAAGTTGTTGCGACCGCTTTGAAATAGTACGTCGTATTCGGCGAGAGATTCGTCAAAGAAGCTGAGAAAGGTCCGTTCGCGCTGTAAAGCGATGTCTCAGGAGTTGTCGAGTAAAGAAGCCCAGCATTTGTTCCATAACGGAAGGAATATGTCGCGTATGAAGAAGCGTTTGATGAGAGGTAGCCGTTGAGCGTTGCGAATGTCGTTGTGATATTCGTTGCCGGATTCGTCGTCACCGATGGAGCAAAATTCTGCTGGGGCAGTACGCTCACGACGGTCTGGTTGGTTACCTGACTAACCGATGAGTTCGGACAATATGCAGTGAGCGTGTATGTCGTCGTGCCGTAGAGCGCGCCGGTAGAGACCGAGCCGTTCGCCGGCTGCGTCCCCGACACGGATCCTCCGGATATCGAGACTGATGTCGCATTCTGTGTCGTCCAATAAAGCACTGCGGAGGAACCGTACGAGACTGTCGTCGGAGTCGCATAGAATGAACTGATCGAACAGACCTGCTGCTGCGGATTCACGACAACAGTCGTCTGTGCCGTCACCGTTCCGTTCGAACCGGTTGCGGAGAGCGTAAACGTCGTCGTGTTGTAGAGCGCTCCCGTGCTGACAGAGCTCGAGAGCGACACTGAACCGATGCTTGAGATGGATGCCGTGGTACAGTTGCTCGTGACCCATGAGAGCGTTGTTGAGGAACCGTATGATACTGACGTTGGATTGGCGTTGAACGAAG
>CALRHN010000029.1:0-619 GCA_943359425.1 Candidatus Nomurabacteria bacterium
AGCTTTGCTCCTTTCTTTACAGTTGCCATGATATAAGTTGTTTAACTGGTGAAAAAATATGTGAAAGAAAAAGAATCGCCCAAGGAGCGATTCGTGAAGAAGAATGCCATATTGCGTAGACTATGTCAATATGCGCGCTGGACTCTATATCCCCACGAGACCGAAGAGCTTGCCGATGCCATAGGTCACGATCATTGCGAGCATGCCGCCGAGTACAACGCGCACGGTCGCCTTCATTTTGTCCGAACCTCCCGCTTTCGCAGAGAGCATTCCGGTAATGATAAGGGCGATGAAGACACCGACAAATACGACGGGGAGTCGCGCGTTCGAAGGAGCGAGGAGTATCATGATGATCGGGATAACGCCGCCACAAATGAATGAGAGCGTTGACGCATATGCCGCATGCCACGGGTCGGTGAGATTGTTCTGATCGATGCCGAGTTCGGCTTCGAGATGGGCAGTGAGAACATCATGGGCGGTCAATTCGGCCGCGACGATGCGCGCCGTTTCCGGCGACAAACCTTTCTTCGCATAGATGGCGGTGAGTTCCTGCAATTCTATGTCGGGAATCTCGGCGAGCTCGTGGCGCTCTTTCTCGATGAGGGCACGTTCCGTGTCG
>CALRHN010000029.1:629-7506 GCA_943359425.1 Candidatus Nomurabacteria bacterium
TGGCGCGCTGCGTGCTCACGGAAACATATTCCCCCACTCCCATGGAAAGCGCTCCTGCGACGAGGCCGGCGACGCCTGCCGTGAGTATGAAGCGCGGCGAATTCGAAGCGCCGGCGACTCCGGCAATGATAGATGCGGTCGAGACGATGCCGTCATTGGCGCCGAGTACGGCGGCGCGCAACCAATTGAGTCTCCGGCCTGACTGCGGAGTGTGCGGTTCGATATGTGTCGGAGAATTCGTATTCATAGGATGAAGAAATTATCGTATGCCCGTATCGATATCGAAATCGACAGTGCTCGTCTCAAATGAAACGATGGTGACTTTTTTCTTCTCGCCCGCGCCGATGCCTGCTGGTTCTATCTGCAAATAATATGTGCCGGGACCGAGCGCTATTTTATAATTGCCGTCCGCATCGAGGGCGACTTTTTCTTTCACCGTCGTCCCGTTCGATTCGTACACAATGACGCTGCGCGATGTATATGCTTCGGGCGGAACAGCGCACGGATGTCCAACTTGTTCCACGGGACAGAACGGTCCTATTGTCACATGGCCACTCGCATATCCAGCAGCAATCCTGCCACCCGTGTTTTTCGTCACCGTCACTGTTGCCGTTGTCTCCGTCGCGCTATTCAAAACAAATGTATATGCGCCGGCAGTTGCGCTCGGATGAGTTGTCGTGCCGAGATGTATTTCTTGCACCGTGGCACCGAATACTCCGCCCGTGACGGACAATGTCGGCACGAGCTCTCCCGCCCAAATACACTGCACGCCACTCTTGCAACGGGAATCGTTGATTTCTTTCAGCGTCACACCGAGTCCATCGGAGAAACTTTTTGTCTCGGCAACTGTAAGGGTATAGGCAACACCGAAGCTCGCTCCATCCTGCGCTCCGGGACATGCGGCGAATTCGCACGAGGGTCCCGTCCTACCCACTGCCGTTCCGTCCGGACACAGTTTCGCCTCCATGGTACAAGCGACTTGGCCTTTGCCAGCATTCTGTTTCTGCACGGCAAAAACAACCGCTCCAGCGAGCAAAAGGACTGCGGCAATAATTAAGAGATTCTTGGAATTAGTCATATATAAAGTATACCATTGAAAACGCCCGCCTGATCTCGTAAGATCAGGCGGGCGTTTTTTTGATTAGAACTTCTCTATCATCACGGGATTCATCCACATGATTTCCCAGATGTGGCCGTCGAGGTCGTTGATCGAGCGACCGTACATCATGTCGCCCGGCGGCTGCATGTCGGGCACGATATTTTCCGTCGCGCCGAGCGACAGAGCTTTCTCTGCCCAAGCATCCACCGCAGCCTTGCTCTCTGCGCTCAAACACGTCGCGCATTCGCTCCCCACTTCGCGTTGCCACATAGCCTGACCCTTTGGGCGGAAACGGGTAAAGCCGTTTTCGGTAATGAGCATGGCGAAAATATCCGAACTGATGATCATGCATGTCGCCTCGTGATTGGTAAAAATCGGATTGAACGTATACCCGAGTGCTGTAAAAAATGCTGTTGATTTCTGCAAATCCTTCACCTGCAAATTGATGAATATTTTTGTGGACATAGATTTATTTTTTATAATTAATACTCCTTCGGTATTTTTATTATACACCAAGAAAAAATGAAGTGTACCTTCCCCAGTTCTTTCATCCTCCCCCATTCCCAAATCAAGATAAACCCCCTGTGATATACTGCACCTATGACATTTTACACATCAAACAAGGTGACAGATACAGGGCGAGCAAAGGCTGTAGCAGAGGTCCTAGAGAACACGGTGCCGGACAGTGATTTCTATATACTCGTCGTGGGTGCGGCGCTCCTCGCTGCAAGCGGTATATTGCTCGACAGCATTCCGGTGCTCATCGCCTCTATGGTTGTCGCGCCGCTCATGTGGCCCCTGCTCGGACTCTCCTTGGGCATCGTCTCGAAAGACGGCCGGCTCGTCGGACGAACACTCTGTATGCTCGTCGCTTCTATGGCAATCGCCCTCGGTGTCGCCGCTCTCGGCGCATGGATTGCGATCAAATATTTTTCTTGGAATATCCAAGGCATCTTCATCTCCTTTTCTCCGAACTATTTCTTCGACGTATTCATCGCGCTCGTCTCGGGCGCCATCGCCGCATACGGGCTCGTGCGAACGAAGGTCGGCGGCGCAATGACGGGTATCGGCATCGCCGTCTCGCTCATGCCGCCTCTCGTTGCGACTGGCGTCGGCATCTATGCTTCTAAAATACTTTCTCATGCAGCATTCACTATATTCATCCTCAATGTCGCGGGAATAATGCTCGCGAGTGCAGTCACATTTGCGCTGCTCAAAGTGAAGAGCAAATAAATCCTCGAAGTCACGAGTGACACGGAGAGTTCCCTAGCTATTGGCTAGTTCCTTGAAAGAATACGGGGCAAGAAGATTGTTGAGATAATGAAATATAACTCCGAGCCAGATCGTACCGGTAATAAGAGTGAAATAAGCTACGATTGGACCGAAAACCAGTCCTGTGTAAAGCATTTGATAAGTGAGGTCCTTCTTGTTCAGCCAAAATATATTCTTGAAATGCCAGAGGCCGAAGAGGAGTGAGGATACAACAAGAGCTGCGGGCGCAGAGTATAAGCTCATGAGTCCAACAAAAATGAGTCCGCGAAAAAGTATTTCTTCGTAAATCGGTACAAAAAGCAGAGAAGTGCCGACAGGATAATGGACCCATAATTTCCCTGTACGCCGGTATTCGCGCAATTGCAGCACAGTGGTAAGACAAAAGAGTGTGGCAATGAGAACGATCTGCATCGCAGGCGTGAGGAACGCTATTTGCTTGAGTGTGAGTACATTAGTGATAGTCATGATTTTTATTTAGGCCGCAGACTCGATCGCATCTTTCTTTGTGACGGAAAGATAGATGACCGTAGAGAGTATGGCGAAGAGAAAGAGAGCGCTCGTAACCACAGTGCCCAGTTCGAGCCCGCCGTCTGCATGCGCTTGGGACAGGTAGTCTCCGATCGAAGCGCCGAGCGGACGCGTGAGGATGTAGGCGATCCAGAATGCGAGGACGGGATTCAATCGGAAGCGGAAATGCGTGAGGGCGACGAGAGCGATCGCGGCTGCGAATATGACTGCGGAGAGCAAGTAGCCGACGTTTAAGCTCTCGGCGATGAGATCGCCTGCGGCAGTGCCGAGCGCGAACGTGAAGAGGATGGCAAGCCAGTAGAATGCTTCGCGGCGGCGCGTGAAGATAGAATGAATGGAAAGCGTTTTCTCTTTCGCGTACCACCACGCGAAGGTGAGCGCGAGGGCGACAGCGAAGACGACTGTCGTGGTTTCGAGAGAGACGCCGAAATTGTCCGTGAGATTATCCGTGATGAGCGTGCCGACGACGCTGATGAGGACGACGGCAAGCCAATAGATCGCAGGGACATATCGCTTCGCGCGGAATTGGAAGAAGAGGACGACAACGAGGAGCGCGCCCATGACGAGCGACGTACCGCTAAGGCCGAGACCCAGATTCGTATTGAGAAAATCCGCCGCCGTCTCCCCCACCGTCGTGCACAATATTTTTATGATCCAGAAATAGAGCGTGATCTCCGGCACTTTGTTCCAGAGTGATTGCGCTGTCATATTCTTGCCCTCTGTTGTATTAAATGATTGCATATTCTGCAATTATCGCACTATTCGGGAATCACGTAAACGGCATGACGAGATAGACGACCCAGCGCGGCGCGCATCGCGATGCGAGTCGGAATATCACTCCGGCCAGTCGGTATCGCAGGAGCACAGTCGAGAGTTTGAGTGAAAAATCGTCATTGGGAAACCGCTCCATCGTATAGTTGATCGCTCCCGCCTTGCGCTTGAATTCCTGATAGCCCGATCCGTGCATCCCGATGCCCATATGGATAGTGAGGCCATGCACGCAAGCGTAGCGGATGAGTTCGTCGTAGAGCTTGTTCGACGGACGGTATTGGAAACAGTCCGGATTGCCGCCGCCGATCGAAGAGTAGATGTTGTCCTCGTATTCGAAACAGCAGAAATAGGCGATGATGTCGCCTCCGTACTCGATGAGAAATAAGAGTGACGAAGAAGCGCTGAAAAATGCGCGGAAGAAAGAGCGCGGGAAGACGAAAGAATTGTGCCGGCGCATCTGGGCGAGATAGACGGCGTACATTTTCTCGATCATCGCATCGTCAGGAGCGCGCACGATCCGCACCGTATGCGCGAAACGCCTGCCTTCGCGCAGGCCGTGTACGAATGACGTCGTGTATTTCTTCTCGGCTTCTTCATACGTCGTCTTGTGGAAAATGGAATATTCCATCAGGGACGGTTTGACGGATTGCGTATTGTCTTCGGGAAGCACGGATGCGTATGAAATCTTGTTCGTCTTGAAATATGAGCGGGCAGATTCGGAATAATTGCTGATGGCAATGTTCTTGTTCTTCAAGAGATGCACTGGTACGTCCTCGAATGCCCGCTCTGAATAAGCGAGGCCGCTCACCTCGGAGCAGAATACAGCAAACTCACGAGTGCGGTAGAATTTGTGTGCGAAAGCCTCCGAAAACTTATCCATATTTAGTAGTATACTATCTTTATCTTATGGCAGCCGCTCCATTCACGCATCTCGTATACTGGGTCATCGCGCACGGGTATTTCATATTCTTCCTCGCCGCCCTCATCGAAGGCCCGCTCGTCACCGCAGCCGCAGGCATTGCCGCGGGGATGGGATATTTCAATATTGCCTTCATCATCCTCATCGGCATCGGCGGAGACATCGGCGCTGATATCATCTACTACGCCATCGGTTATACGAGCCGCAACACCGTACAGATGCGCTGGAGCAGATACATCGGACTTTCGGAGAAACGGGTAGAAAAAATAGAGAAGCTTTTGCACGAGCATACGGCCAAAACGGTCCTCCTCGTCAAACTCTCTCCCATCGTCTGCATCCCCGGCCTCATCATCATCGGACGATCGCGCGTGCCCCTGCGAAAATTCTTCACTCCGGCACTTGCCCTCTCCGTTCCTAAAACGGCCTTCTTCGCCCTCGTCGGATTCTTCTCCGGCAAGGCATACGAGAGCGCTGTGAAAGTCGTCTCAAATAGCCAGTACGTGATGTTGGGTCTCGTAATAGCTGTCATCCTCGTGTATATCGTGTATGAAAAATTTGCACGAAGAGCAACTCGAGAAATAGTGGAATAATCCTCATCATGTCCTCCGGACTACCTCCTACAATATAAAAGATATTTTATGAAAATAAGTTTTATCATCCCCGCATATAATGAAGAGGCCTATCTGAAAGAATGCCTCGAGAGCATTTCGAGATTGCCGACTGGCGCCATCGAAGAAATAATCGTTGTCGATAACGGCAGCACCGATCGGACGGCAGAAGTCGCGCGCACATTCCCGAATGTGAAAGTTCTTTCCGAGCCGACAAAGGGCGTCGCTCATGCGCGGCAGAAAGGTCTCAATGAGAGTACCGGCGGCCTCGTCGCCTTTATCGACGCAGCCACACGCGTGCCTATCGCCTGGATCACGAGAGCGCTCGCGGCATTTGAAAACGACCCGTCCGTCGTCTCCGTCAGCGGACCGTTTATGTACTATGATTTCAGTCCGCGAGAGAACATACTCGCGAAAATATATTGGATCTTCGCATGGTGGGCATATCTTCTCATCCGATATCTCGCCGTCGGGAGCAACCTTATGGTAAAGCGAAGCGCCCTTGCTGCCATCGGCGGATTCGACACGACGATCGCATTCTATGGTGATGACACGAATATCGCACGCAGATTGAAATCACAGGGCAGAGTTATCTTCGACCGTGACCTCGTCGTCTACACATCGGGACGACGGCTGAAAAAGGACGGCAAGCTCCGCGGAGCCTCGCGTTACGCGCTCAATTTCTTCTCTGAAGTATTCAGACATCGTCCCGCGACAAAAAAATACACCGACATCCGTTAACGCTCGGGCAGCCGTTCGGCCGTATATCCGTTTTGTTTGCAATATTCGAGCAAGAGTTTCGTCGCTGCGACGGTATTTTTGCGGACACCGCGGTCTTTCGCTTCGTTCCCGTCATGCAGAAGCACAATCGTTCCGGGACGTATCTTTTTTATTATTCTTCCACCGATATACGAAGGAGAGGGAGAATGCCAATCATAACCTGCCGAATCCCACAGGACAGTATGGTACCCGTGGGCTTTAGCATACGCTTTCGTGCGCGGACGCAGTATCCCCCACGGCGGACGAAACAGTATGGGACGAGCGCCGGTAATGCCTTCGAGGATGGCGCTCGTCTTCTCGATCTCTTTGCCGAGAGCGCCTGAAACCGTTTTCAAAAAAGAATGCGAATACGTGTGGTTGCCGATCGTGTGTCCGTCGTCATGCATCCGTTTCACCAGATGCGGATATCGCAGTGCGCTCTTCCCGCAGACGAAGAATGTCGCATGCGCATCGTAGGATTGCAAAAGATCGAGGAGTTCTCTCGTATAGGGTTCGAGTGGGCCGTCATCGAAAGTGAGGTAAATATTCTCCATATGATCTTATGAAATCTTCGCGGTAAAATTGTCTTTTGCCGAGAACCGCTGCCAGTCCTGCGCGAAAAGCACTTGAGAGAGTCGGAAGATACTGTACGTTATGAAAAAAGCGGAGAGGACATCGATCGAATAATGGAAATGGCCCAAGAGAACGATGATGCCGAAGAAGATCGACGCGGCAATGCAGACGATGCGTATGGCCCACGTATCCCAGAATATGAGGGCGATGAGAAAGGGCAATCCGGTATGCCCCGAGAAGAAGAAATCGTTCCCGACGGAGAAACTGCTGATAATGTTGTGCGTGTCGACAATGGTCTGCGTGGGAAACGGTCCGATGTGTGTGAGGCTGACGAATACGGCGCGGATA
>CALRHN010000030.1 GCA_943359425.1 Candidatus Nomurabacteria bacterium
TCCGATTCCAAAAAGCTGGAGACACGAAGTTCTATCCGCCCTCACCGGCAAAATACCCTTGGAAGATAAGGACATTCCGCTCTTGGGCGCGCATAATAAGAAGAACATTCAGGCGGCGATAAGCGTTGCCAAGCTTTTCAAAGTGTCGGATGGCGCGATTAAGAAGGCGATACAGAATTTCAAACCGCTTCCCCACCGTCTCCAAAATATCGGCACGAGAAATGGCATCACTTTCTACGACGATGCGATATCGACGACGCCGGAGTCGACGATACAGGCCATACAGACTCTGAAAAATGTCGGTACGATATTTCTCGGCGGCGAAGATCGCGGATATGATTTCAAAGAACTGGAGAAAACGCTCCGCAAATACAAAATAAAAAATATCGTCCTCTTCCCCGATTCGGGCAAGAGAATACTGAAGTCGCGAAAAGGATTTACCGTCCTCGAAACGCGGAGCATGAAAAGCGCCGTCGCATTTGCGAGGAAACATACGCCGAGAGGGAGCATCTGTCTCCTCTCAACGGCATCGCCGTCATATTCCGTCTGGAAGAATTTCGAAGAAAAAGGAAACGAATTTAAAAAGTACGCGCTCAACTCCTAACTCGGCTCAAATGGCCATACTTAATTAACAACACGGCCGTGTTGTTAATTAAGTACTACGAGAGTAAGGCTAAAATCTTGGGGAGGAAAATAATGAGACCGACGGCGAGTGCCATCACGGCCGTTATGAGAACGGCGCCTGCGGCGACGTCTTTCGTATCGCGCGCATAGGGATGATAGTCGGGACTCGTGAGATTCATGTCTATCTCGATGGCAGTGTTGAAAGCTTCGGCGGCGAGAAGAATACCGATGGCGAAAATAAGGGCGATCCATTCCATGGAGCTGATATGAAAGGCGATACCCATGACGATTCCGAATGCACCCAAGACGAGCTGCACCCACGCATTGTGCGTCGTCGCGATGAACACTCTCATGCCGCGAACAGCGTGCGTGAGACTCTTCGCCCGAGCAACGAGATTGAAGACGTCTTTTTCTTTCGGAGATTCCATACGAGGATAGTGTAGCACAAAAAAACTCCCGGAGGGGAGTTTTTTTTGTGCTTGTGTTTGTTTTGATCTATCCGATCGTCACGCCTTTCTTCTGCTTGCCGGTGCGGCGGCGGGTAACGATGAAGAGGTTCGAGTATTTCTTCGGGGTGCGCGTCTTGCGTCCGCCGGTGACCTTGCCCCACATCGTCTTTGGGCGCTTCGTACCGCGGCCTTGGCGTCCTTCACCTCCGCCGTATGGGTGGTCGACTGGGTTCATGGCAGTACCGCGAACTGTTGGGCGAATACCTTTGTGGCGAGAACGGCCGGCTTTTCCGTAGTTCATGAGCTTGTACTCTTCGTTCGAGACTTCGCCGATTGATGCCCATGCGTTTTCGGAAATCTTGCGGACTTCGGTGGATGGCATCTTGATGTTCGTGTATCCGTCTGCGTTTGCGACGACTTGGGCGAAGATTCCAGCCGAGCGGCCGATCTTGGCGCCGCCTGAAGGCTTGATCTCGACATTGTAGACGAATGTTCCGACAGGAATGATCTTGAGCGGTACGCGATTGCCGACAGTGAGCGGAGCTTTTTCGGAAACGAGGAATGTATCGCCGACTTTCGTGCTCTTCGGAACGATGACATAGCGGCGTTCGCCGTCAGCGTAGACTGCGAGTCCGATGAATGCAGAGCGGTTCGGATCGTATTCGATCGTCGTGATCTTCGCAGGAATGTCGCGCTTGTCGTAGAGGAAGTCGACTTCGCGATAGACGCGCTTGTGACCGCCGCCTTTGTGACGAGTCGTGATGCGGCCCTGGTTGTTGCGGCCGACAGAACGCTTGCCTCCGACAGTGAGAGCTTTGAGTGGTTTCTTTGCAGTGAGTTTGCCACGGTAGGTGACAACACTCATCTGTCTTCGTGATGGACTTGTTGGTTTAAAGGTTTTCATATTATACAAATTCTATCTTGTCGCCCTTCTTCAAATATACGAGCGCTTTCTTGCCGCCCGACTGCTTGCCCTTCTTGCCGCGGACGAAAACGTTTCTCTGGCGGATCGTGACGACGCTCACTTTCTTCGGAGTCACTTTGTAGAGCGACTTTACGGCGAGAATGATGTCAGTCTTCGTTGCGCGCGGAGAGACGTTGAACGTGTAGACGCCTCCTTCGGCGACGATAGCGGCTTTCTCCGTGATGCGCGGTCCGACGAGGATCTCTCCGATCGAGCGCGATGGCATGGTGATCTTTGCCGTATCAACAACCTTTGCTGGAGCTTTTTTTGCAGTATTCTTTTTTGCGGGTGCTTTTGCCATATAAAATTATTTTGCTTTCTTTACCGTCGGCTTCATCTTACTCTCGAGGAAAGAAACGGCTTCGGTCGGATTCGTGATGATAAGGTAGCGATAGCTCATGACGTCGAGGGGGTTCAAGTTGCGGAATGTGTCGACATCGATCTGCGGAAGATTCTGGAAGCTCTTCTCCGTCGTCGTGTTCACCGTGCCGAGAGAGAGCAATCCGACGCGACGCGTACCGCCGAGTGTCGTGAATCCTTCGACAGATGAGAGAGACTTCATGATCTTTGCTGCGTCTTTCGTCTTGATGCCTGCGAGTTTGATGTCTTCGACGAAGAGGATCTTGCCGGCGCGGAGTTTCTCCGAGAGAGCGACATAGAGAGCCTTTGTCTTCATCTTCTGGTTGATTTTCTTGTTGTAGTTCTTCTCTGCGAGAGGTCCGTGCGTGACGCCTCCGCCTTTCCAGATAGGAGAGCGGATGGATCCGTGACGAGCCTGACCGGTTCCCTTCTGTTTCCATGGCTTCTTGCCTCCGCCGCGTACTTCGCCGCGACCGCGTGCATCTGCTGTACCTGCGCGCTTGTTGGACTGCATACCGGTGACGACTTGGTGCATGAGGTCGGCATTCCACGTCAATCCGAAGATAGATTCCGGAAGCTTAATGGTGCCTGCTGATTTGCCGCTTTGATTGTAGAGAGTGGTTTCCATGATATTATTTTCCGGTTATTTCGAGAATAGTTCCGCGGCGGCCCGGGAGTGCGCCTTTGACCAACATGGCATTGTTCTCCACATCGATGGCGACGATCTTTACGCGGCGTTCAAGTATGCGGTCGCTACCCATGCGTCCCGCCATGCGCATGCCTTTCGGAACGCGATTGCGGAGACCTCCGCCGATGGAACCCGGTTCGCGTTCAGAGTGCTTCTGACCGTGCGAGCGAGGACCGCCGTGGAATCCGTGACGCTTCACAACGCCCTGGAAGCCTTTACCTTTTGATGTGCCTGCGATCGCAACCGTGTCGCCTTCTTTGAAGATGGAAACATCGATGACATCGCCGCGCTTTACTTCGGATTCTTTTCCGTCTTTCTGACGACATTCGCGGATGTGCGCGAGATTGCCGAGATCTTTCAAATGGCCTTTGACGGCTTTCGAAAGATTCTTTTCCTTGCGCGTACCGTAGCCGACCTGGAAGGCTGTGTAGCCGTCAGTTTCTTTCGTCTTCACCTGCGTGACCGTTACCGGTCCTGCAGAGATGAGCGTCGCAGGAATAGACTTCCCCTCGGGGGTGAAGAACTGCACCATATTCTGTTTTGTTCCGAGGATGAATTTCATAACTTTAGGTAAAGAGGATTCTGGTCCGCCCGAGGCGGATTAAGAAAACATAATCGCTTCGCTCTTTGTTTTCTATAACATTTTCACGTCGATCTCGACGCCGGACGGAAGGGAAAGGTTGGTAAGCGCTTCGATCGTTTTCGCGGACGGATTCGAGATGTCGATGACACGTTTATGCGTACGGATCTCAAACTGCTCGCGAGTGTTCTTGTAGACGAATGGTGAACGGTTGACGGTGTATTTCTTGATCTCTGTCGGAAGCGGGATCGGACCCATGATGATGGCATCGTAGCGGAGCGCAGTGTCCATGATCTGTTTGACCGACGCGTCGAGAATCTTGTTCTCGTATGCGCGGACGCGGATCCGGAGTTTGACTTCGCCTTCCTTTTTCTCGGAAGCAGTAGTCTTCTTTTTCTTCGTTGTTTTTGCTGTTGCCATTTTTGGGTAGTTGTTAGTCTTTAGTCTTTAGTTCTTAGGAATTTTTCTAACGTCTATAGACTAAGCACTATAGACTGTTTTTTACGCGTTGATCTTGGTTACGACACCGGCACCGACAGTCTTGCCTCCTTCACGGATGGCAAAGCGCTGCTGCGCTTCGAGAGCGACTGGAGTGACGAGTTTGACTGAGAGTTTGACTGTGTCTCCTGGCATGACCATTTCTACGCCGGCTGGGAGAACGACATCTCCGGTAACGTCAGTCGTACGGATGTAGAACTGAGGCTTGTATCCGGTGAAGAATGGAGTGTGGCGACCGCCTTCTTCTTTCTTCAAGATGTAAACTTCACATTCGAAGTCAGAGTGCGGAGTGACTGAACCGGTCTTTGCGAGAACCTGACCGCGAGTGAGGTCTTCTTTCTTCGTACCGCGAAGAAGGATACCAGCGTTGTCGCCAGCCATACCTTCCTTCAAGTTTTTGTTGAACATTTCGATACCGGTAACAGTCGTCTTTGATGTTGGTTTGATACCGACGATCTCGACTTCTTCACCGACTTTGACGACACCGCGCTCGATACGGCCAGTGACGACTGTACCGCGACCTTCGATAGAGAAGATGTCTTCGATCGGCATCAAGAAAGGCTTTGTGACATCGCGCTCTGGGAGCGGAATGTATGTGTCGAGAGCGTTTGCGAGTTCGAGAACTTTCTTTGCCCATTCATCAGAGTTGTCCTTTGATTCGAGAGCCTTGAGACCGGAACCGCGGATGACTGGAGCGCCTGCGCCGTCGAAGCCCTGCTTCGTGAGGAGTTCGCGGACTTCTTCTTCGACGAGTTCGATGAGGTCCTTGTCATCAACCATGTCGCACTTGTTGAGGAAGACGATGATCTTTGGAACACCGACCTGTTTTGCAAGGAGGATGTGTTCGCGCGTCTGTGGCATAACGCCGTCAGTAGCGGCAACAACGATGATAGCGCCGTCCATTTGAGCGGCACCCGTGATCATGTTCTTGATGTAGTCAGCGTGACCCGGAGCGTCGATGTGAGCGTAGTGGCGAGTCGGAGTTTCGTACTCATTGTGCGAAAGAGCGATCGTGATACCGCGCGCCTTTTCTTCAGGAGCGTTGTCGATCTGGTCAACGCCTTTCATCTTGGCGCTGTAACCATTGCCCTCGCGACCGAGGATAGTAAGCATAGCCGCAGTAAGCGTGGTCTTGCCGTGGTCAACGTGACCGATGGTACCGACGTTTACGTGAGGCTTGGAACGATTGAATTCTTCTGCCATATAATTTTACTTTGGTTTTAGAGACTAGTGGTTAGTCAATAAACCCTTTTAATTTAATGCTAATAAAAGGGGGTTATTGGCGCTGGCAGAAGGGACAAGCTGTCCCGCCATAGGCGGGAACCCTCTGCCACGGCCACTAACCCAAACAAAAACACCGCAGAAATGCGAGTAGAGCTATCTTAACAAATCCTTGGATATTGTCAAACCTTTCAAATATGCTTTGACAACAAGGTAAAAAGTTGTAAGATAAGCAAAAAACAAAAACCCCTTCCCCCATGAAAATAGGACGACTAAAGTTGTCGCGACCGGTATGGATACCGATAGCGATTTTTTTAGGGATCCTGATTATCGGGATACCCTACCTTGTTAGCAAAAGATCCATACATACGACACAGTATGTGTATGGACTGTATATCGCATTCTTTGCAATTCTGATCGGGATTATCGTCCCCATCGTCCGTAAAATCTCACACTTCTTGAGAATCACGCGAGTGAGCCCGCTCGATGGCCTCGTAACGATTGTCTTGATAATTGTTTCAGGCATTCCGCTCATAATCTTGTGCACCGTAACACTCATGTTGCTCCGATCGAAAAGGTTTTTTCCCTATCGATACAGGATTTATCATTTTTCGAGCTCGGTGGCAGTTATACTCTTATGTGCACGTCCTCGATATCACGGAAAACGCAACAAGAAAGCGAGATTTTGTATCTTCAATCACACCTCCGGAGATGACTATATACAAGCTCCGCTGTGTATGGACACCGATCCGTGGAATATTGTTGCCGGAATAAATCTACGCCACAACAAACCAACGTTCGGAGACAGATTCATCGCGGCAACAGTAGGCAAACTAGTCGAAGAGTATGCCATTGCTATTGATCGTGGGAGCAAAGCTTCTACCCAAAGCAGTGCACGTCGTACTATTGAAGAGATTGATAACGGTAAGAATATCGCAATCTTTCCCGAAGGTACTCGTCTGACAAAAGCAAGAATCAAGAAGGACCATGTTCTTTTAGGAGAATTCAAGAATGGAGCTTTCAAAATCGCTTGGAACCGAAAAATGTGCATTCAGCCCGTAGTTCTGGATTGGCCCGTTATCTGGCGAGGCAAAGGTGATGATTGGTGGGGAATACATCCGACACGGATTGATGTTCACTATCTGGAAATCGTTGACCCGAATGATTTTGAGACCTGCGAAGAATTCAAGAATGCGTGCTGGCATGCCATGCACGCAAAATTAAAGAAGTCGAAGAAAGTGAGAGCTTTCTTGAAGCAGTTGTAAGAAATATTCATAAGGAAAAAAGCCGGCCCACAAAATCGGGACGGCTTTTTTATTACATAGAATTTTATTTCCGTGCTTCGATGATAGTCTGCGCGACGTTCTGTGGAACGATATCGTAGCGGACGAATTCCATCGTGAATCCTGCGCGGCCTTCCGTCATGGAACGGAGGTTCGTCATGTAGCCGAACATTTCGGAGAGCGGAACGACGGCCTTGATGGCTTTGTTCATGCCGCGATCTTCCATGCCGTCGATGAGTCCGCGTTTGGACGAGAGCGAGCCGGTGACGTCTCCCATGAATTTTTCCGGAGTGACGACTTCGACTTTCATCATCGGTTCGAGAATGACAGGCTTTGCCATCTTACAAGCGTCTTGGATCGCCATAGATGCGGCGATCTTGAAGGCCATTTCGTTCGAGTCGACTTCGTGGTACGAACCGTCCCAGAGTTCGACAGAGACGTCGACCATCTTGAAGCCGGCGAGTACGCCGCGGTCGAGACCTTCGCGGAAGCCTTTTTCAGCTGCAGGAATATATTCTTGCGGGATGACGCCTCCTTTGATCGTGTTGACGAACTCGAAGTGCGCTTCGCGTTTCGTGTTCTTCGGCAAATCTTCGATATCTTCTTTCGTGAGCGACATATCCATCGGACGGACCTTGATCTTCACGTGACCGTAGTTTCCGCGTCCACCCGTCTGTTTGATGTATTTGCCTTCGACATCCGCCTTACCCGTAATGTTTTCTCTATATGTTAACTTCGGTTTTCCGACGTTCGCCTCGACGGCGA
>CALRHN010000031.1 GCA_943359425.1 Candidatus Nomurabacteria bacterium
GCGATGTCTGGCTCACCCACGTCACGAATATCCTTTTCTCTCTCGGCTTCACGGTCTCCTTCGTCGCCACTCTCTCCGCTCCGAAACCGTACAATATCGCCATCTTCTCCCTCTATCTCATCCTCCTCGCCATCCGCAAAGTCGGTCATACGAAGAAATCTCTCGGCGGCGTCATGGACAAGTCCACCGGCTATCCGCTCCCATTCGCCATCGTCCGCATCTTCTGGGCAGAGGTGCAGAAAGAGATCATTCACAAGATTACCGACGCGCACGGCCGTTTCTACTGCCTCATCCCGAACGGTACCTACTATGCCACCGTCTCGCGCAAGAATGCCGACGAATCCTATACGGAAGTGTACAGATCGTCTTCCTTTACCGTCACGCACGGGTATATTGATACGGTGTTTGAGGTCTGATGGCGTCAACTTTAGTATGATAGAGATCCTGTTCGGCGAACACTCATGAGAAAGCAATTCATCTACTTCATCCTGTCTCTGCCCATCATCTTGTTTTTGAGCGAGTACACGGTATTTCGGGTACTTAGTTTTTCCGGCTTACTCGCAAATCCGGCGCTTCACTACATCTTTGTCGCCCTCGCATGGTTCTGTCCCATTTTCTTCATAGTCATCATGCTTGCCGACGGCAGGCAGTTTTTACAAATCAAATCGTGGCTGTATATTCTCGCAGGAACGTGGCTCGGACTTCTGGTCTATCTTTTTACGGCAGCCGTTATTTCGGCTCTCGCAATATTTGCTGACTCACTCATCGGCTTTCCCGTTTCCTTCTTTGCCGTAACGCTCTTCTTCACGGCGATTGCAATAGTGGTAACGCTTTGGGGTATTCTTGTTGCCACGAATCCTCGCATCGTTCATCTCACCGTTGAGTCGCCTGCATTGCGCGACACATGGAAGGGCAAGACGATCGTTCTTGTTTCGGACACGCATCTCGGGCATATCTGGAAGGAAAGATTTATGGAAAAAGTCGTCCGCATGATAAACGACCAGAAGCCCGATATCGTTTTCCATGCCGGAGATATTATTGACGCTCCCGTTTTCGACTATGACCGAGGCTTTGCGCCGCTTCTTGATCTGCGTTCGACGCTCGGTACGTTTTATACCGAAGGCAATCACGAAGGCTACAGTCGCGATTACAAGAATTTCCGCACGGCATTCGAGAAGATCACGACGATCACCGACATGACGGACAAGCGGACCACGGTTCTCGGCACGCAGATACTCGGCCTTTCCTACAAGAACAGCGAAACTGAGGCCGAGATAGGTGCGCGTCTCGACGCGATCGGATTTGATCCTGCTCTGCCGAGTATCGTTATTCTCCACAATCCGTTCCATACGAAAGCGCTCGCTGACAAAGGCGTCTCCATCGTGCTCTCCGGCCACACGCACGGGGGACAATGTTTCCCAATGACGCTCATCGCGCGCAAAGTCTACGGCCATTACTGTGTCGGTGCGACGACTACGCACGGCATGCCGTCGGTCACGACATATGGCGTCGGCGCCGCGATCTCTCCGATGCGCGTCGGAACGATTTCCGAGATTGTTGTTTTGAAAATTATTTAAGGTCAGTTTGACTTCTCTGCCTCATTTGCTATCGTATAGTTGTGATTCGAACAGTTAAAAATATCTTTGGAAACTGCTATATCCGCCCGGTGGACGGTCTTTTGCGCTAACTGATCACAGTAGCACCGAAGCCGCCCGCCGGGCGGTTTTTTTGTTGCGTATCTTTATTTAAATTAATCATAAAAACTATGACAAAGAATAATGGAGAGATAGAATTCAAAAAATTCTCCGAAGAGGAAAATGAAGTCTGGAAACTACTCTGTGAGAGGCAGTTGAAGAACCTTGAAGGCAGAGCATCGAGTATCTGGAGGGAGGGGTGGAGAATTCTCTCGCTCGACACAGAGCGAGTGCCGGATTTCGTAGAAGTTAACAAGAAGCTGAAAGAATTGACCGGCTGGCAAGTAGTGATGACCGATATCGAATATGAGGACAGCGCGCTGTGGATCAGCGCTCTTGCGAACAAAAAAACATAGAGTAACGAATTTTATTCGTGACAAAAAAGATTTGGACTACACGCCGTTGCCCGATATCTTTCATGATGTCTTCGGACATATTCCATATCTGGCGATTCCGCAATACGCCCGCATCATAGAGAAATTCGGGCGAGCGATGCTTCATGCAAAAACAGAGGCCGATAGATCGAAACTCGTCAGTCTCGGATGGTATGGCTACGAGTTCGGCCTCATCAAGGAAAACGGAGAGATGAAAGCATTTGGGACAGGCCTCATATCATCGCAAGGAGAACTGGAAAACGCCTTCTCCGAAAATGTTCTCAAACTTCCATATGACGCTGAAATTGTCAGCAATACGCCCATCAGCGCCCACGAATTCCATAAAAAACTCTTCGTTCTTGAAAACCTCGATCAGTTGGAAGAAGTAGTCGACCGATGGTTGTAGTAACGTCAAAGCAGAAAATCCCCGAGAGGGGATTTTCTGCTTTTTGGACAACATTCAGCTTCTGTGTCGAAACCTATATCTGCCCAGTTATCCACATGGGATTCTTTTGGCAAGTGGTATGAAGTGGGATATAATTTACACCAGGTGGGATGTTGTGGGAATGGCATCTGATCCAATGTTTTTAAGGCGAAATCGACTATGCTCATCGGCGAATACCTACATACTGTGGACGAAAAGAATCGAGTCTCTCTGCCGATCAAATTCCGCAAGGAAATGGGGCAGAGCGTCGTTATCGCACCAGGTTTAGACAGTTGTCTCTTTGTCTTCGCACCGAACGAATGGCAGGCATTCTCGGAGAAATTGGCTCTCGCATCTGTCGGACAGGCTGACACGCGAAGCTTTAACCGTTATATGCTCGGAGGCGCCCACGAAGTCGAAGTCGACGCGAGCGGACGCATCCTGATCCCTGACATTCTCAAAGTGAAGGCCGGTCTCGGCAAGACGATAGCAGTGGTCGGCGTGCAGAGCCGAGTCGAGCTCTGGGACAGTGCGACATGGAATACCTACAAGAAAGGCGTCGAAGAACAGGCTGATCAGTTGGCCGAGAAGCTGGGAAATGTCGGAGTGCTCTAAGCTATGGCTCACATTTCCGTACTTCTAGGCGAAGCGATCGACGGTTTGAAGGTGAAGGCTGGTGATGTCTTCCTCGACGGAACAGTCGGCAGCGGGGGACACAGTGCGAAGGTTTGCTCATCACATAAAAATATACGGCTCATAGGATTCGATCTTGATCCCGAGGCTATTGTTCGCGCAAGAGAGAAAGTCGCTAGTGCGGGGTGTGATATCACCCTCTACAACGACAACTTTCGGAACGCGAAGAATGTTCTTGGAAAAACGAATTCAGTAAACGCCATCTTGCTCGACCTCGGCACTAGTTCGCCGCAGATCGATGACTCGGGCAGAGGTTTCTCCTTCATGCGCGACGAGCCGCTCTATATGACGCTCGGTGCGCCTAGCGAAGGAACGCTCACCGCAGAAGAAGTGGTGAACACCTGGGCCGAAGAATCTCTTGCCGACATCATCTACGGATACGGCGAAGAGCGCTTTGCCCGCAAGGTTGCGAAAGCCATCGTGGATGCGCGAGAAATCGCGCCGATTAAGACGACGTTACAGCTCGCCGATATCGTGAAGAGCGCCATTCCGGCCCGCTTCCGATCTCATCGCATCAATCCTGCGACGAAGACGTTCCAAGCCATCCGCATCGCCGTGAACGACGAACTCGGTTCGCTCAAAGACGGTCTCGCAGGCGCGATCGAATTGCTCGCCCCAGAGGGCCGCATCGCCGTGATCAGCTTCCACAGTCTCGAAGATCGCATCGTGAAAAGATTCTTCGATGGACTCGAGAAATCAGACGTCGGTGTCCGCATCACGAAGAAGCCCATCGTTCCGACGCAAAAAGAAATCCTTTCCAATCCGCGCTCACGAAGCGCAAAACTGCGAATTTTTCAGAAAGCTTAAAAAACATGACAACATTTTCACTTCCAAAAACAAATACGCTCGCCTACGACCTCGACACTCGCCGCCGGATATTCTCTTTCATGCTTGCCGCTATCGCCCTCTTCTCCGGTCTTTATATTTATTTCCTCGGTCACATCGTTTTCGATATTATCGGTCGCCGCGCCGCCATCAGCCAGACACATGAACTCGCCTCATCTGTCGGCGCTCTCGAAGTGCAGTACATTTCTTTGACGAATAAGATCGACCTTGCCTATGCGAAGGCGAACGGCTTTACCGAATCCAAATCTCCTGAATTTGCTTCACGCAAGGGCGCGGTTGCCTTCAACACGAACCGCAATGACCTCTAGTTTTCTTTCACGTCTGAAAATAGTTTCCATTGCGCTCGCGGTGTTCGCCGTCTTGCTCATTACGAAACTTTTCTTCGTGCAGATACTCCACGGTGCCAGTTATAGTGAACGCGCCGATCGCCAATATGCGACGCCTCAAGGCTCTCTGTTTGAACGGAGCGCCATTTATTTTACCCGCAAGGACGGCGAACTCGCCGCAGTGGCGACGACGACGACCGGTTTCAAAATCGCCGTCGTCCCGAAAACTCTTGTCGATCTCGACGCAACGTATGAGAAATTAAACGCCATCGTTCCCGTCGATCACGACGCCTACGTTTTAAAGACGGCGAAGAAAGACGATCCGTACGAAGAGATCGCCATGCATCTGACGAAAGGGGAGGCCGACGCCGTCACCGCGCTCGCCTTGCCCGGCGTTTCCATCTATCAGGAAAAATGGCGCTTCTATCCGGGGGGAACGCTCGCATCGAACATTCTTGGCTTCGTCGGATTCCAAGGCGACACACTCTCCGGCCGTTCGGGGCTCGAGCGCTACTACAATGACGTCCTCACGGCCAAAGCCGACACGTCATACGTGAATTTCTTCGCCGAAATATTTTCCAATCTCCGCGACACGTTCAAGAACAATACGCAGGAAGGCGATATCGTCGTCTCCATCGATCCCGCCATTCAGGCCTATCTCGACAAGACCTTGCAGGATGTCTACCAGAAGTGGACGGCTGATTCGGCCGGAGGCATTATCGTCGATCCGAAAACGGGCACGATCTATGCCATGAGTGTTATGCCGAACTTCGATCCGAATACGTATTCCAAAGTGCGCGACGTCTCCGTCTTCGCCGATCCGCTCGTTGAAGATGTCTTCGAGATGGGTTCCGTCGTCAAGGCCCTCACTATGGCCGCCGGTCTCGACGCAGGCCTCGTTACTCCCGAGACGACATATAACGACCAAGGATTTCTCATACTGAACAAACAGCGCATCAATAACTTTGACCTCAAAGGCCGCGGACCGCATACGACGATGCAACAAGTGCTCAACGAGTCGCTCAACACGGGCGCGACATTCGTCATGCAGAAACTCGGCCGCGACCAGTTCCGCAAATATATGCTCTCCTACGGCATCGGCGAGAAATCGGGCGTTGACTTGCTCGGCGAAGTGAATGACATGACGGCCAATCTCAACAGCACGCGCGATATCGAATACGCCACGGCCTCGTTCGGACAGGGCATAGCGCTCACGCCGGTCGCCGCTGTGCGTGCTTTCTCCGTTCTCGCCAACGGCGGACATCTCACGACGCCGCACCTCCTCTCCGAGATCAAATATGCCGACGGCACGGTGAAGAAAGCGGATTTCCCCGTCGGCACGGAGCAGATCATCAAGCCCGAGACATCAGTGACGATCAGCCGTATGCTCGTGCAGGCTTTCGATAAAGGTCTCCTCGGCGGCAAATTCAAGATGGAGCATTACAGCGTCGCGGCGAAGACGGGAACGGCCCAGATCGCCAAAGAAGACGGCCGCGGATATTACACCGACAAATATTTGCACACGCTCTTCGGCTATTTCCCCGCATACGATCCGCAATTCCTCGTCTTTCTCTACATGAAGAATCCGAAGGGCGTGAATTTCTCTTCCAATACGCTGTCCTATCCATTCGTCGATATCACGAAATATCTCATCAACGATTATCAGATCGCGCCCGACCGATAATATATGAAAAAGACATTCAAGAAAATCATCACGGCAATACTGCAACTCGAGGCGCGGCTCGTATTGAAAAAATATCGTCCGAAAATAGTCGCCATCACGGGTTCCGTCGGCAAGACGTCGACGAAGGATGCCGTCTATGCCGTTCTCGCGCGCTTCTATCATGTCAGGAAGAGCGACAAGAGCTATAACAACGAGATCTCCGTCCCGCTCACGATTCTCGGCATTCCGAACGGCTGGAATGATCCGTTAGTCTGGATCGCCAACATTTTCCATGGACTCGCCTTGCTCGTTTTCTCGAATCAATATCCCGAATGGCTCGTTATCGAAGCCGGCGTCGACCATCCCGGCGACATGAAGCGCCTTGTCTCCTATCTCTATGCCGATATCGTCATCATTACGCGCTTTCCCGACCTGCCGCCGCATATAGAATTCTTCCAGTCCAAAGACGATCTCATCGCCGAGAAGAAATTACTCATATCCGCACTGAAGAAAGACGGCACGCTCATCATCAATGCCGACGACGAAGCCGTGCTTGCGCTGAAGAACGAAGGTTCACATCGCATATTCTCATACGGATTCATCGACGAGGCCATGGTGCGCGCATCTGATCTCCAGATCCTTTATGCCGAAGACACACTCCTCAAATTCCCCAAAGGCATTCAGTTCCGCGTCGACTATTTGGGTGCGAGTATGCCGGCATCTATCGAAGGCGCCTTCGGTATCAACCATCTCTATGCCGCACTCGGTGCCGTCTCCGTCGCAACGGCTCTCGATCTCAATATCGTCGAATCGCTCTCTGCTCTCTATCAGTATGACCTTCCTCCCGGCCGCATGCGCGCCATTCTCGGGCGACAGGGTGCTCTCATCGTCGATGACACGTATAACTCATCTCCGACGGCCTGCGAAGCCGCCCTTCACATCATGAAAGAGCTTGCCATCTCGGGTAAAAAAATAGCCGTTTTGGGCGATATGCTCGAACTCGGAAAACACACGGACGAAGCCCATGAGACCATCGGCGCGATGGCTGCCGCATCAATGGATATTCTTATTACGCTCGGCCTGCGGGCGAATTCTATTGCCCTCGGCGCAAAGAAAGCGGGGATGGCCGAAGACGCTATTTTAGAATTGCATAAACAGGAAGAAGTTCTCGAAGCCCTCCGCACCCTACTTGTTCCGGGCAATGCCATACTCGTCAAAGGTTCGCAAAATATGCGCATGGAGCGCATCGTAGAGGCCATAATGGAGCATCCGGAGGACAAAGA
>CALRHN010000032.1 GCA_943359425.1 Candidatus Nomurabacteria bacterium
ACGAAGAAAAAAGTAGAAGTCTGAGAACAATCACGCGCACAGTACGTGCGCATCACGGCGGCACCTATTAGCAATAGTAGGCTGCACAATCGACTTATATCGGTGGAACCCGATCGCGCAAGCGAGGGCAATACCGAGGCAATTCGTCACAGTGACGGAGGCCGTAGAGACTAAACGTCGATGATCCCGTTCGAAAGAGCAGGATTAAGTTATAGTCCATTCCACACAGTAATGTGTGAAAAGAAGCGTGAGACAGGTTGGTCTCCTATCTACTGCAGGCGTTGATTCTTGAGAAGAGTTGCTCCTAGTACGAGAGGACCGGAGTGAACTGACCTCTGGTGTACGAGCTCTGGCGCCAGCCGGACTGCTCGGTAGCTATGTCGGGAATGGATAACCGCTGAAAGCATCTAAGCGGGAAGCCAGCTTCAAGATTAGGAATCGTTTGAGAACCGTAAGAGATGATTACGTTGATAGGCGTTAAGTGTAAGACGAGCAATCGTTTGAGCTGAGACGTACTAATTGTTCGATTCCTATTAGGAAATGTGAAAATCACGCGCAACAAAATTGCGTACACGAGAAAAACAACAAACAAAAAATTGAAAGTTCCGTAGAGGGTGAAATTCATTTTTCGCTCTGAAGAATCGGAGCCAACTATACGTTGGGAGAGTTCACGGACGTCGAGCCGTGTCTGATCAAAGCCTTGTAAAAGAGGCAGGTATGAATATGTTATTCTGCATGGCATATTGAAACCAGACTCCGCTGCAATTGCCGGAAGCGTTGCTACTACCGCTTCCATCGCTGGAAGGAAACCGGGGATATTCACTACCCAAATAGTTACTCCCTATTCTCGGTTCCTTTCTTTTGTTCTTTTTATGGTCAGGCACTTTCCCTGCTTGCTGCGCGGGGACTATTCTTGGGGAATTGGTGTGCCTGATCCTATGCCATTTAACCGGCCATGGTTAAAAATTAGATTAGGCGTGCATGTATAAATTACTTCATGCACCCTTCTACAGAACTTTCAATGAAAAAATAAATCGAGTGTTTAGTGTTGGTGATTCGTCGCAAGGGAAACACCTCTTCCCATTCCGAACAGAGAAGTTAAGCCTTGTTGAGCCGATGATACTCTTACAATGGGGAAAGTAGGCTATCGCCAACACTAAGAACTCGATTTTCAAATCTAAACCTCACGCATATTAGAACCACGGAAGACCGTTCCGGGGTCTAGACTATCGCCAACACTAAGAACTTGATTAGTGCCAGTTAAAACTTTGAATACCTTGGGCTTACGCCTAAGGTTGTTTGTGTTATACTAAGACGATATTAGAGAGTAATTTTAATTTTCTATGACCTGGGGCGCGAAAAGACAACTCATGTATCTTGGATTTCTCGGTGGCGTACTCGCCCTCGTCGTCTTTCTTATTGCTCTCCCGCATATCCATACCGCGCCGTCGTGCTTTGACAACAAACAGAACGGCGACGAACATGGCGTCGACTGCAGCGGATCATGTACGCTCGTCTGTTCATTCGAAGTTGCTCCGGTGAAAGTCTTCTGGGCACGCGCATTTCCTGTGACGAAAAATGTCTACAACGCCGTCGCCTATATTGAGAATCAAAACGCCGATGCCGGCATCGCATCTCTCTCATACGAATTCCGCCTCTACGACAAAGACAATGTCTTCATCGTGCGCAAAGAAGGCAAGACCTTTATCGGTCCTGCCGGTGCAAGCGCGATCTTCGAAGGCGGTATTGCTGTGGGCAACGCAGTCCCCGAACACACGACATTTAAAATATTGGACGAGAATCCAGTTTGGTCGCGCTTGCCGAAAGATTCCGCGACTCCGAAAGTCGCCGTGCGTAATGTCGCTCTCTCGTCCGGCACGCTCTCATCACTCGCGGGTACTGCCTTCAATCTCTCTCCGGTAGATTCCATCCGCGATCTCGATCTCGTAGCTATATTGTATGATGCGAACGACAACGCCGTGAATGCGAGCAAGACCTATGTCAACATCCTCCCTGCCGGCGGATCGAAAGATATTTCCTTTACATGGCCGACTGCGCTCGGTGGCACTGTTGTCAGAAATGAAATCATTCCACTGGTGAATGTTTTCTCGCAGTAGAGCCTATGAGCGCCCTCCGCAATCGTTTTGCCGCCATGAGTTCTGTGCCTGCCGGAGAGGCGGGGATTGACTGGCTCCTCCTGCTCTTCCTCCTGCCTATTCTCGCCGCGGGTCTTGTCACCATGAAGTCATTTGGTCTCAACCCCGCCGGTCTCGGATTCTTTGAGCGCCAGCTGATCTGGATCGGACTCTCGCTCATCATCTTTTTCATTTTCGGTTCGCTCGATATACGTTTCTTGAAACGCACCGGCGTTCTCGTCAGCCTTTTTCTCTTCTTCTCCGGACTGCTCGTTATCATCTTCGTTCTCGGTCACGCGACGCACGGCGCGAAGAGCTGGTTTAGCTTGGGCGGGTTCTCATTCCAGCCGGCGGATTTCATGAAGCTCGTCGTCATTCTTATCCTCGCGAAATATTTCTCGCGACGGCACGTCGAGATCCGCAACATCAAGCACATATTCATTTCCGGACTCTACGCCCTCATTCCGTTCCTCCTCGTTTTTCTCCAGCCGGACTTCGGTTCAGCCATTATTATCTTCCTCATTTGGTTCGGTATGGCGCTCGTCTCCGGCATTTCAAAAAAACATCTCCTCGTTATTTTCGCCATTGGCTCCGTCGCATTCGTCGGACTGTGGTTCTTTGCTTTTCATCAATACCAAAAAGACCGCATTATCAATTTCTTAAACCCGCTCTACAACATCCACGGTTCGGGCTATAACGCCTATCAGTCGACGATCGCTGTCGGGTCCGGCCAGATCTTTGGTAAGGGCATCGGCTACGGCACGCAATCGCGTCTCCAATTCCTGCCTGAATATCAGACGGACTTTATCTTTGCCGCATTCGCCGAGGAATGGGGATTTGTCGGTGTGCTCCTGCTCTTCCTCTTGTTCGGACTCGTGGTGTGGCGCATTTTGCGCACAGCGCTTGTCGGCGCGTCGAATTTCGAAATGCTCTACGGCATGGGCGTGGCCATATTCTTCATGAGCCACTTCATCATCAATGTCGGCATGAATATGGGGCTCATGCCGGTCACTGGCATTACCTTGCCCTTCATGAGCTATGGCGGATCGCACCTACTCACGGAATTCTCTGCTCTCGGCATCTTAATGGGCATGCGCCGGTATTCGCGTACGGTTCACCGCGATGTGCTGAAAAACGAATTTGTCGGCATGTAAACTGGCAAATAATCCCCAGATAGTGGATAATGGGCGAACCCAAATGGCTACCATAATCGACGGCAAAAAAATACGCGATACCATTCTCGAAAGACTCACGGCCGAAGTGAGCGCTTTGCCATTTCAGCCTGTATTTTCTGATGTCTTGGTCGGCGACAATCCCGTCTCTGCGCAGTATGTGCGCATGAAGGGCAAGACTGCTGAGCGTATCGGCATCAGCTTCCGCCACGCGAACTATCCCGAAACTATTACGACGGATGAACTCGTCGCCGAACTCGGCATGCTTGGTCGCGAACCGAATATGTGCGGACTCATCGTGCAGCTGCCTCTCCCAAAAACATTTGATACGAAACATGTTCTCGATGCCATCGATCCGCGTATCGACGTTGATTCGACCGGGGATATCAATACGAGACGCTTCTATAATGGCGAAGAATCGTTCGGATTTCCGACAGCGATGGCCGTGATGACTATTCTCGATTCGCTGGATCTGCCGCTCACCGAGAAGAAATTTCTCGTCGTCGGCCAAGGTGCTCTCGTCGGCAAACCGGTGGCATATCTTCTGAAGAAGAGGGGATATCACGTCGACATCGCGGAGAAGGAGACGAAGAATACGAATGAATTGATCGCGAATGCCGACGTCATAATCACAGCCACCGGCGTGGCGAAACTTATCCGCGGAGATATGATCAAACAAGGCTCTGTCATCATCGATGCGGGCACATCGGAATCCAAAGGTGGCATCGTCGGAGACGTTGATTTCGAATCAGTCGAATCCATCGCCGGATTCGTCTCTCCCGTTCCGGGCGGCGTCGGTCCCGTCACGGTCGCCATGCTTTTGTCGAATGTGGTTGCAGTCGCCCGCGCTACTAATAAATAATATGAATACTTCACTTTTTTATACTTTATACAATTTCGCCCATCAATCTGTATCGTTCGACACGACTATCATCTTTTTTGCGGAGTATTTTCCCTATGTCGTCATTATTCTTGCCGGTGCATTTTTGCTCTTTCATCACGATATCCTTAAATTCCAGAATCCGTTGCGCGCTCTCGCACGCAAATGGCGTGAGATTATCATCGTTTTTTTCTCGGGCATCGTCGGCTGGGGCCTCGCTTCCATTCTCAAGCTCGTCATTCACACGCCGCGGCCCTTCGTTGCACTCTCTGACGTGTACGCGCTCATTCCTGAAACAGGGTTTGCATTTCCATCCGGACACGCGACGTTCTTCATGGCTTTGGCAGTTGGTATTTTCATGAGCCATCGGAAAACAGGAATATTCTTCATCATTGCTGCAATTCTGATCGGTATCGCGCGCATTATGGCCGGAGTGCATTTTCCTATAGATATTTTGGGAGGTTTTATCCTGGGGGGAGCTTGTGCGACAGGCATTGCAAACGCTCTTGCAAAGCGGGCCTCAAACCTGTAGAATGGCGGTACTTATGTGGAAAACACGGATAGTCGCCATTCTCATACTTATTCTCGGAATCGCCATCGGCCTCTTTGTTTATGCCGGTCAATATCACTATGTCGCTCACAAACAGGTTCCGCAATGGGTCTCAAAACATCCTTTTCGTCTCGGACTCGATCTCTCCGGGGGTACCCATCTCATCTACAATGCCGACACATCAAAACTCCCGGCCGCTGATGTGAAGAGCGCCATGGATGTCCTTCGTGGCCTCATCGAGCGCCGCGTGAATCCTTTCGGCGTCGGCGAACAGAATGTTCAGATCGAACGGGGAAGTCTCGTCAACGGCGGAACCGAACGTCTCATCGTCGATCTTCCCGGAGTCACGAATACGGCACAAGCGGAAGCAACGATCGGCGGAACTCCGCTTCTCGAATTCAAGATCGAGCGTCCGAACGGTGAAACTCAAGCCATCATCGAGGCTCAGCAAAAAGGCCAGCGTCTCACTGAAGATCCTTTTCTCAACACCGAACTCACGGGAAAATATTTGAAAACAGCAGTCTTGGAATTCAATCAGAACACCGGCGAGCCGTCCGTGTCGCTCGTCTGGGATGATCAGGGTACGAAGATATTCGGCGATCTTACTGCGGCCAACATTGGCAAACGCATTGCCATCTATCTCGACAACGCTCCGATTTCCGTTCCTGTCGTGAACGAAGCGATTACGGGCGGCAAGGCGCAGATCACGGGCAACTTTACCGCCAAAGACGCGAAAGCGCTCGTGGATCGGTTGAAGTCGGGCGCCCTTCCTATTCCGATCTCTCTCGTCTCTGCAGAAACAATCAGCGCATCGTTCGGTACGCGCGCCGTTCATGACGGGCTCGCCGCCGCACTCATCGGATTCCTCGCTATTGCGGCATTTCTTCTCTTCTGGTACCGTTTGCCCGGACTCATCGCCATCATATCTCTCGGCATCTACATGTCCATCATGCTTGCGCTCTTCAAGCTCATTCCTGTCACGATCACGGCTGCAGGCATCGCCGGATTCATTATATCGATCGGTCTTGCCGTCGATGCGAATGTTCTCATCTTCGAACGCTTGAAAGAAGAGCTCCGAAACGGCCGCACTATTTCCGACGCCGTTCGCACGGGTTTCTCCCGCGCATGGTTCTCGATCCGCGACTCGAATACGTCGAGCATTCTCACGGCTATCATTCTCTTCTGGTTCGGCACATCGCTCATCAAAGGATTCGCTCTTACGCTCGGACTCGGAGTCCTCGTTTCCATGCTCTCCGCTATCACGATCACACGTCTTTTCCTCTTCTCGCTCAATATCACGAAAGAAAACCGATTTACCAGATTCCTCTTCAGTTCGGGTGTAACGAAATAATTTTTTAATCATCATGCCTATCATCAAGCACAGAAAAATATTCATCGGCATCTCGATCGCTCTCGTCGTTCTCTCTCTTCTCGCTGTCGTGATCTTTCCTCCGCGAGCCGGCATAGACTTCAAAGGCGGTGCGCTCACTGAAGTGGCGTACACGGCTCGTCCCGATGCGGCAGTCATAACGGCGGCGCTTGCCAAAACAAGCGTTCCCGACGCTGTCATTCAAACGTCCGGAGACAATGAATTCATCGTCAAAACGCATGAATTGACCGAACCGCAGAAAGCCGAAATCCTCTCCGCACTCAATACGCCTGACTCCGGCATGGAAGTGAAGAGCTATAACTCGATCGGTCCCTCGATCGGTGCAGAGCTCCGAAACAAATCCATCATCGCCGGCATCCTCGTCGTTCTGGCTATCATCATCTTTATCGCCTTTGCATTCCGCCGCGTATCGAAGCCGGTCTCGTCATGGAGATACGGTCTCATCGCCGTCGTCACGCTTCTGCACGATATCACTATCCCGATCGGCATCTTCGCCATCCTAGGCCATTTCTTCGGCGTCGAAGTGGATACGCTCTTCGTTGTCGCCGTCCTCACCGTTCTCGGCCTCTCCGTTTCCGACACCATCGTCGTCTTCGACCGCATCCGCGAGAATCTCAAGAATCACTTCTCATCTGATTTCTCCGAGACTGTCGGCAAGAGTCTCGAACAAGTGTATCCGCGTTCGATCAACACGTCGCTCACCGTCATCCTCGTTCTCCTCTCTCTTGTCTTCTTCGGTCCGACATCGACGAAATACTTGTCTCTCATGCTCGCCGCAGGAATGTTCTTCGGAACATATTCCTCGATCTTTCTCGCTTCGCCCCTCCTCGTTGTCGTCGAAGGCTGGCAGAAACAAAAAGCTATTTCCAAGAGAAAATAGCCCTTTTTTCGAGGTTTGACGCCCGATTGGCTCGTGCTACACTATATATCGTATGTCGCACACGCATAACTTCTTGAACAAATATACCGC
>CALRHN010000033.1 GCA_943359425.1 Candidatus Nomurabacteria bacterium
GAACGTATCTCTCTCTGCAGTCGTCGTCACTCCGCCGACTCCCAAAGCCGTCCCCATTACCGTGTGGCAGGCGAACTTCACCGTCAATCTCATCAGCTTCATTCCTGCCTAATATATGAAATTCCATTTCCCAAAAAAACAAAAAGTAGAAAAATTCGGCAAAGATCGCGAGGCGGCAACGTTCTCGCCGGATCATGATTGGCGGGTCTTGCTCATCGCCTTCTCGCTCCTGCTCGTGTCCGCACTCGTCATACATTCGTATATCTTTTATCGCATCAGCCATGCCGACCTATTCCAGAACTCCAGTACAGACAGCGGTGCTGTTTCTGGGATCGACAAGAAAAAACTCCAATCCGCTCTCGATTATTTCGCAACAAAAGCTCAGAAAGAAGAGATCATTATCGCGCATCCGCCTGCTATCGAGGATCCTTCGAAATAATATTTTCATTGACCCTACCTCGCTCTCCCTGCTATAGTCTAGCTTGGGTCGCCGGTAGCATCTTGCCCTTGTAGTTCAATGGATAGAACAGCGGACTTCTAAGCCGTCAATGGGGGTTCGATTCCCTCCGGGGGCACATTGTGGCGGAAAATGTGCACTGCTGCACATTTCAAGCACACATTGTGAGCCGCAGTGATGTTTCGCCAACAGGCGAAACCACGAGGCGGGGTCGCGAAAATTTCGAGCGTCGGCGAGAAATTATTTGTGACCGGAAGGGTAAGGTATGCGCGCTTAGCTCAGTTGGTAGAGCAACCCGTTTACACCGGGAAGGTCGGGGGTTCAAGTCCCTCAGCGCGCACTATGAGTTCAAAAGATTTTCTCCCATTCGCTCTCCAACTCGCTCGCGATTCCGGCGGTATCATGAAGCAGAATTTCATCTTGGGCATGAAGAAAGAATGGAAGGCTGATCACTCGTCACTCACAGAAACCGATATGGCCATTCACCGTCTCGTCGAGGCTTCGATCAAGCGCGATTTTCCCGACCACGGAATTCTTTCCGAAGAAGGTGAATCATACCAGGGCGACGCAGAATATATCTGGGTATGCGATCCAGTCGACGGCACGCACAATTTCTCCCACGGCATTCCGACGGCGACATTCATGCTCTCTCTCGTTCATAACGGCGAACCGATCCTCGGCGTTATCTACGATCCTTTCATGGACCGTCTCTTTCATGCGGAAAAAGGGAAGGGCGCATTCATGAATGACAAACCGATCCACGTCTCTAGCAGTTCTGAATGCAAACGAACGGTTATCGGTATTGGGAAGACGACTGGTGTTGTCGGACTATACCCAATAATGGAGCATCTTCGTTCCAAAGAAGTCCGTATCATTTCCGGACTTTCGATCGGATACATGGGAGCTCTTGTTGCCGCCGGCGAATTTGCCGCAACGCTTTTCGGAGGTCGTGATCCTCATGACACAGTAGCAATTCAAATCCTTGTCGAAGAAGCGGGAGGAAAGGCGACAAATCTTTTCGGCAAGAAGAGCGAACGATATGACGGCAATGTCGACGGGCAGCTTGCGTCCAACGGAATCCTCCACGAAGAACTTCTCAAAATAATCTCTGATCATGGCAAAAAATAAAATTATATCGAACGACCCGCCTGACGTTGTCATTCGGGCAGGCATTCCCATCCTCTACGAGGATGCGGATTGTTTCGTCATCAACAAACCGGCCGGTCTCGTCGTGCATGGGAATGGGAAAGCTGACGAAGAAACGCTTGCCGATATCGTTCTTGCGAAATATCCGGAGATACAGAGCGTTGGGGAAGAGCTCGTCATCGGCGACAAAGCAGTGAACCGATCGGGCATCGTGCATCGTCTCGACAAAGAAACGTCGGGCGCGCTCTTGATCGCGAAAACGGAAGAGGCGTATCAGTGTTTCAAGAAGCAATTCCAAAATCACACGATCGAAAAGATCTATCACGTATTTACCTATGGCGCGATCGCAAGTGACGAAGGCGTTATCGATGCATCGATCGGCAGATCGACAGGGGACATCAGGAAATGGGCGACGGGACGCGGTGCGCGGGGAGAGATGCGCGAGGCGACGACGGAATATCGCGTGCTCGCACGCATCGGCGGAGATGCGGACAGGACGAATAAAGGAAGCACGGAAGCGGGGACGTATACGTATCTCGAAGCCCGTCCGCGGACGGGCCGGACGCATCAGATCCGCGTGCACCTGAAACATCTCAATCACCCGATTGTCTGCGACTCTCTCTATGCGCCAAACCGCCTGCCTGCGCAGGCAGGCGACCCTGTTCTCGGCTTCAAGCGCCTCGCCCTCCATGCCCGAAGCCTTTCTCTCTATGGCCTTACGGGCAAACCTATCAGTGTCACGGCTCCTTTCCCGCCTGACTTCGAATATGCCATCAATATTGCGCAAAATGGCTAGCTGTGCTAGAGTGTGCCCACTATGGCTACCAATATAAAGCTAAGTTCAGTCAATATGGACGAGCGGAAAAAGCTCGCTTTTTCTTCCGGCGACACGATCCGCGTCTGGTCCAAGATTCAGGAAAAGGGCAAAACCCGTCTCCAGGCATTTGAAGGCCTCGTTCTCGCGCGCAAGCACGGCGCAGAATCCGGCGCGACATTCACTGTCCGCAAGGTTGCCTCCGGTGTCGGTGTCGAGCGCATTTTCCCGCTCTACTCTCCGATGGTTGATAAGATCGAAGTCATCAAGCATTCCGGCGCACGCCGCTCGAAACTCTACTACGTCCGCGAGAAGGCAGTCCGCGATATCCGCCGCAAGATGAAACAGACGAGCGTTACCGAAGAACAGGAAGAGGAAAAGGCAGCGGAATAAATTTCAAATTCACAGAAGCCCCCATCCGACGATGTCGGATCGGGGCTTCTCTCTTGTAAAAAAAGTAAATTTCCGTATACTTCCAAAGTGTCCTTGCCCAGGTGTTGAAATTGGTAGACAAGCACCCTTGAGGTGGGTGTGTCGCAAGACGTGCTGGTTCAAGTCCAGTCCTGGGCACCAATAAGTGGTATATCTATATGGGTGAATGGAAACCAGATTTAAATCCCTCAGAATCAGGCGAGACTAAGGAAGCCAGTTTCTTGTTGCGTGTTCATGATATCCTCAGCGAGATGCACCAAGGTATTTTAAAGGAAATCGGAGGGGCGCAGTATGAAAATAAATTTTGTTGGACATTTGCAGGAGTTGTTGGAGCACTTGCACCTGATTCTACAGAAAGCATAAAAGGTCTCAATAAAGAAAAATTTATTGAGTTGCTCAAGCAAAATAGTATAAAAAAAGTTGCTGAAGTAGGAGCGGGAGCTGACAGTATGATTTTTCCTCTCCGGAGTACCTTCAAGGCTGCTGGATGTGAAATGCTCGGGATCGGCACCGATCTTCCCTTGTGGCAAAGGAACGATTTTAATAATGCGCAAATTCAAATCATCAAAAAAGAAGCCGGTAACTTGAAAGATGAAAAACTTGATCTTGATCTTGTCATCGCACACAATGTTTTCAGCTTAGGCGGACAACTTACTGCAGGCCGTTTTGGAGATGATAGTAAGAAAATGATCCAACTGATAAATAGTGCTGTTGTTGATGTGATTCATCAATTAAGTGATAATCCTCGGGCGTCTGTAGTTCTCTTCGAGGGTTTTGACCTCATGCCTCTTGATAAAGCTATTATTGCGAAAGAAGCAAATATACTTAGTTGGGAAAAACAGAATACCGATCATGGTTGGAGATTTCGAGCTCACGCTGATGATCCCGATTACGCTGATATCTATGAGCCATACGTACGAGATATATATAAACAGGCGCCAAATTTTGTTGTACTACAGAAGAAGATTCAATAAAAAGCCCTTCGGGGCTTTTTATGTTACGATTACGCTATGCAAAAAGACACCATCATTTTCGCTGGCGGATGCTTTTGGTGCGTCGAACACGATCTGCGCGAAGCGCCGGGAGTTCTCGATGTCGTCTCCGGATATACGGGCGGCGATGCGGCGAGCGCGACATATGAACAAGTCGCTTCGCACGTCACATCGCACCGCGAGGCCGTCCAAGTCATCTACGATACGGAGAAAACTTCTTTCAAGAAACTCTGCCAGTTCTTTCTCGACCATATCGATCCGACCGATGAAGGCGGCCAATTTCACGACAGGGGAGAGAGCTATCGCACCGCTATCTACTATCAAACTCCCGAAGAGAAAAAAACAGCTGCGGACTGCATTCGCGAACTCGACTTGAGCGGCATTTACGGAAAACTCGCCGCAGTCGACATTCTCCCCGCCATGCCTTTTTATCCCGCCGAAGAATATCATCAGAACTATGCAGAGAAGAATCCCGTCGCATACGCGGCGTATCGCCAAGGCTCGGGACGAGAAGATTTTGTGAACCGCACGTGTACGATCCGCGAGGAAAAACACGTGCCTTGGAAAGACTAGGCTTTTGGTGTACGATGTCTCTATCATGAAAAACGCTCTTGCGAAGAAGAAATGTATTCCGTGCGAAGGCGGCGTTGCGCCCCTCTCGCCCAAAGAGGCCAAGATCTACATTCCTCACGTGAAGGGCTGGAAACTCGACGCGAAGGGTAAAGAAATTTCTCGCACATTCACGTTCAAGAACTTCGTGAAAGCGATGGCATTCGTTTCCGCAGTCGCGAAAATTGCCGAGAAAGAGAATCATCACCCCGATATCCATATTTTTTACAATAAAGTCACGCTCGACCTCTCAACCCACGCCATCAAGGGTCTTTCCGAAAACGATTTCATCCTCGCCGCCAAAGTCGACGGCATCATCCTCTGACCATGCGCTCACCGCTCTACGATCTCGCTCTCATGTGCGTCGCCTTTGCGGGCTTCGTCATCGCGTTCTATATCTATCATCGCAAGCATGAGAAGAAACCGCTTGTCTGTCCGCTCCGCTCCAACTGCGAGACGGTCATTACGAGCAAGTACTCGCATTTTCTCGGCATTCCGATCGAATTTCTCGGCATGACTTATTATGGCGGTGTCTTTCTCATCCATGCCTTCATGCTCGCCATGCCTGCGCTCGCGACGACGACGGAACTGCGTCTCGGACTCGCGGCCTCGACGCTGGCCTTTTTCTTCTCGCTCTACCTGATATCACTCCAAGCCTTCGTCCTCAAGCAATGGTGCACCTGGTGCCTCACGTCGGCGACGCTCTGCGTCCTCATCTTCTTCATCACGCTCGCGAGTTCTCCCATTCCTCGGGCCTTGTTCATATTCCATTAGAACTGGCAAAGGCCTGCCGAATCTGCTATAACTGTAAGGCGATTTGCCCATTCGGGGCTTTTCGTATCATGGTGCCTATAGTGTAATGGTTAGCACTAGAGTTTGTGGAACTCTCAGTCTGGGTTCAAATCCCAGTAGGCACCCATTTTGCAAATAAAAATGCTCTTTTTATTTGTGCAAAATGGCGTGTGCCCGAATGGGTGTACCCAAATCGAATTACTATTTCCATGACCCAGAACAAGATCTACATCTACGGCAAACATGCTCTCATCGAAGCGCTGGAGAACGCGCCCCGCGCTGTGAAGAAAGTCTATCTCGCTGAGAACATGGACGATGCGAAACTGCGCGCCCTCGTGAAGAAAACGGGCGTGCCGTCTGCGCCCATCTCCGGTAATAAAATGCCCGGCGATGTCGGCGGGGGAGCATCGCATCAGGGCGCCATCGGCGTCATTTCGCTCTCCGATCTTCTCATCCCGTATCAGACATTCGTCGAGAAATTGAAAATCGGTCCCGACACATCACTCGTCCTTTTGAACGAACTTCAGGATCCGCACAATGTCGGCGCCGTCATCCGCTCTGCGGCTGCGTTCGGCATCGCAGGCGTACTCATTCCTGAACACAACCAAGCACCGGTTACCGGCGCCGTCGTAAAAGTTTCCGCCGGTATGGCATTCCGCGTTCCACTCATCACCATCGGAAACGAGAATCACATCATCCGCGATCTCAAAGAGCGCGGCTTTTGGAGCTACGGTCTCGCCGGCGAAGGCGCGCACAGTCTCACCACGGAAAAATTCGACGCGCCCGCACTCTTCGTTCTCGGCTACGAAGAGACCTGTATCCGCGATAAAACGCGCGAAGTCTGCGAGATACTCTTCTCTATCCCGATGCATCCACAGTGCGAATCATTGAACGCCGCCGCCGCAATGTCCGTCGTTCTCTATGCGTGGAGCGCCCAGCATCCGGGTGCGCTGAAATAGTCTATGCAAACGATAATTAAAAAATATCAGACATTGTTCAAAGAGCCAGCCTTTGCTATGTCGCTCATTCTCTCCCTCGCCATGTTTATAGCGAGTCTCGTTGTGAGTACATATGCCAACACGTATGCGACAGAGCGGGCGAGCAATGCTGTCACCGATATCTTTCTCTCCAACATTCCCATATACAATGTCGAAGATATTTTCGTATACGGCCCGCTTGTTTTTTGGACCTTCATGATCCTCGTCGCACTCG
>CALRHN010000034.1 GCA_943359425.1 Candidatus Nomurabacteria bacterium
AGACGGAGAAGAAGCAGGCAAAGCGCACCGCGCGCGCGAAGGCGGCAAAATAGTCTTTGCGGTTTTTTGTGCAGGGTTTTGGGCTAGTTCATTTTTATGGCAAATAGACATCTTTCAAGATCAATCGTACTCCAGACGCTTTTCGAATGGGATTTCAAAGGCGGTGCTGAAGACGTCGCTCCCATACTCGCGCGCGATACGCTCGAGTTCGGCCCCGGTCTCGACGACACGCCCTTCATGGAAACGCTTATTGGCAATGTCATCAGCAAGCAGAAGATAATCGACGAGATCATCGTCAAAGCCGCTCCGGAATGGCCGATCGAGAAGATCGGCGTCGTGGACCGCAATCTCCTGCGCATGGGTCTCGCCGAACTGCTCTTTGGTGACCGCGATCAGGTTCCGCCGAAAGTCGCCATCAACGAAGCCATCGAGCTCGCGAAAACGTTCGGCGGAGAGAATTCCAGCCGCTTCATCAACGGCGTCTTGGGCGCCGTCTACAAAGAGTTGGGCGAGCCGGGCAAGGAACAGCTTTCGAAACGCCAGAAGAAAGAAGCGCCCATCGACATGGCAAAGATTCCCGTCGAACAGAAAGCAGGCGCTATCGTCTATGCGAAAGACGGCGACACGATCTATCTCGCCTTCGTCCACGACGTCTTCGGCTACTGGACGATATCCAAAGGCGGCATCGAAGCGGGGGAGACGGCCGAAGAAGGCGCCATCCGCGAGATCAAGGAAGAGATCGGACTCGACATCACGATCAAGGAAAAATTGGGCGAGAGCGAATACATGGCCTTTCATCCGAAAGACGGCCGCATCCGCAAACACGTCACGTTTTTCTTGGGCGAATCATCGTACACTCCTGTGACTCTCGAGAGCGACAAGGGCGGACTCGACGATGCGCGCTGGTTCACGATGGCCGAAGTCGTTGATCTGAAGATGTATGATGATGTGACGGGACTGGTCGCGAAAGCGATCGGTATTATTACCAAGTAACACGGAAGTATGAATTGTGAATTACGAATTATGAGAAATACCAACTCCTAATTCTTAATTCATACTTCATAATTCATCACAAGAATATGAATGACGTCAGCGGTTTCGAAAAAAAGACAGGATGCGTATTCAAAGACAGGTCGCTTCTGACCCAAGCTTTTATCCATCGCTCCTATATCAACGAGAATCCCGGACTCAAGCTCTCGCACAACGAGCGTCTCGAGTTCTTGGGCGACGCCGTGCTCGAGCTTGTCGTCACGGATTTCCTCTACCGCACGTATCCGAAGAGTGCCGAAGGCGAACTCACGGCCTATCGCGCCGCGCTCGTGAACGCCGTCGTCATTTCCGAAGTCGCAAGCGCCCTCGGCATGAACGATTATCTCCTGCTCTCGAAAGGCGAGATGAAAGACACGGGCAAGGCGCGCCAATACATCCTCGCCAACGTCTACGAAGCTTTCGTCGGAGCACTCTATCTCGACGGGGGATATGATGCCGCAGCGCGCTTCATCGCCGATACGCTCTTCGGCCGCGTTTCTGATATCGTGTCCAAGAAACTCTGGCGCGATCCGAAAAGTTTGATTCAAGAAAAATCACAGGAATACGTCGGCGTCACGCCATCGTACCGAGTGATGCACGAATCCGGTCCCGACCACGACAAGCATTTCACCGTCGGCGTCTATTTCGGCGAGGACTTGATAGCGGAAGGCAAAGGCCAGTCGAAACAGGAAGCCGAACAGAAGGCCGCTGCCGAAGCGCTGAAGATCAAAAAGTGGCTTGATTAGAATCACCTATGCTCAAATCGCTCGAACTAACCGGATTTAAATCATTCAGCAAGAGAACGCTCCTCGAGTTTTCGACTCCGGTGACGGCTATTGTCGGTCCCAACGGGAGCGGCAAATCCAACATCGTCGAAGCGATCCGCTTCGTTTTGGGCGAACAGTCCATGAAGTCACTCCGCGGCAAGGCGGGCACCGATCTCATCTTCAAAGGCTCGAAGAATCTCCCCGCACTCTCCCGCGCCAAAGTCCTCATCACCTTCGACAACTCGAGCAAGATTTTCACCTTGAGCGGCAGTAGTGAGAGCAAGATCAATCTCGACTTCGATGAAATCACGATCGGCCGCGAAGTTTTCTCCGACGGCACGACGACATATTTGCTCAACGGGAGCGAAGTGCGTTTGAAAGACATCATCGAACTCCTCGCCTCCGTCAACATCGGTTCATCGGGACATCACATCATTTCGCAGGGCGAAGCCGACCGCATACTCTCGTCGAATGCGCGCGAACGCCGCGCCATGATCGAAGACGCCCTCGGTCTGAAAATATATCAATACAAAATCCGCGAGAGTGAGCGCAAGCTCGAACGCACGGCGGAGAATATGAAAGAAGTCGGCGCACTGCGCCGCGAGATCGCGCCGCATCTCGTATTCTTGAAGAAACAAGTCGAGAAGATCGAACGCGCCGAAGCGCTTCGCACGGAACTGCGCGTTCTCTATGGCGATTATTTCGGACGCGAAGCGCATTCTATAAAAGACGAGCGCAAGAAATCCGGCGCCGAGAAACGCGATATCGAAAGCGCTCTCGCAACAGCAACGGCTCGTCTCGCAACGTATGCCGATGCAACGGCCAACCGCGGCCAGCAAAGTCCAGAAGAGAAGAACCTTGCCGATACCGAACAATCCCTCATCGCATTGCGCAATACGAAAGAAGAGCTCAAGCATAACGTCGGCCGAATCGAAGGCATGCTCGAGGCCCTCTCCGCTCCGAAGGCGGAAAATAAGCAATCTACCGCTGCGCTCTCCATCGCGCGCGAAGAATTCGTCTCATTCGTCCAGCATGTCGAAGCCGATCTCGACGCCGCGCTCGCCGTGCACGACCTCGCTGACGTTTTCCCGATATTGAAACGTATCAAATCCATCGTCGCGCATTTCGGGCAGGAGCGCATATTGCACACGGCTTCCACTCCAAGCAACGGCAACGAAGACAAGATCGCTGAACTCGCAGATACAAAGGCGAAACTCGACCTCGAATTCGACGCCATCGCGAAAGAAGAAAATATTCTTGCGAATAAGATAAGCACCATCAAGCGCACTATTTCCGAAAAAGACGCCGAACACCGCGAAGCCGAGCGCGCATTTTACGAGCGTTCGCAGGAGAAGAAAGACCTCGAGAGCAGGCTCTCCATGCTCGCCCTGCGCGAAGAATCCCTCGTTTCCCGCGAGACGAATTTCGAGAACGAGCAGAACGAAGCCCGTGCCTTGCTCGGCGCAGGTGTACTTCAATATCATGAGAGCGCAAGTGGCGCCGATGCCATGCCGCTCGACGAAATGCGCAAGAAGATCGAGCGTATAAAGATCAAGCTCGAAGACGCAGGCGGTACGGCAGGAGAAGATGTGATTAAGGAATACAAGGAAACTGCCGACCGCGATCAATTCCTCTCACGAGAACTCGAAGACCTCTCGACAAGCATTGTTTCTCTGAAAACGCTTATCGCCGATCTGAAGGCGAAACTCGACGCGCAGTTCAAAGACGGCATTTCAAAAATAAATCGCGCCTTCGGCGAATTCTTCTCCACCATGTTCGGCGGCGGAACGGCCGAACTCAAAGTCTCCGTCGAACACGTGCGTCCGAAAGGCGATGAAGACATGGACGGCGATGACGAAGGACTGAAACTTGAGAAGGGAATAGAGATCAGTGTTTCTCTCCCGCACAAGAAGATCCGCGAACTCACCATGCTCTCCGGCGGCGAACGTTCGCTCACGTCGATTGCGCTCCTCTTTGCCATGTCATCGGTCAATCCGCCGCCATTCCTCGTTCTCGACGAGACAGACGCCGCTCTCGACGAAGCCAACAGCCGCAAATACGGCAATATGATCGAGAGCCTCTCGAAATATTCACAGCTCATTGTCGTCACGCACAACCGCGAGACTATGTCGCGCGCAAGCGTCCTCTACGGCATCACTATAGGCGCCGACGGCGGATCGAAACTCCTCTCGATCAAATTTGACGAAGCGGTCAAGATCGCGAAATAGTTAGTAACCATGAAAAATCAAATTTTCATCGAGTTGTGCGTTCAAGATATCGATTCGAATATTGATTTTTTTACTACAATATTCGGTTTTTCTTGCGACAAAAATAAGGAAGGTTTTGCAGAACTCCACTATGAAGATTCAAGAATGCTTTTGAATATAGAGAAGAATTATAAAGAAGGCCATCATTTCTCAAATAAAATAAATCAAGACAGCAACGGTTATGGCGTTGAAATAGGCATACAAGTATCTGATATCGAGGAGATCCACACTGAGGCAAAAAAGCATAGTATGGTAAAGGCCATCACAGAAGTGAGAGAACAGCCATGGGGATCGAAAGATTTTAGAATTGTCACCAAAGACAATTATTATTTGCGAATCACACAAAAAATGGCATGAAAATAAATAAGATCATCGAAACGGTCATCTATTGTGACAATGTTGAAGAAATGTTCGATTTTTATCAGGATGTTTTTCACTTTGAAGTGATTCAAAAATCATTTCCGCGGGGAGTCTTCTTGCGTTGCGGAGAAAGCGTTCTGGCTATATTCAACCGCTCCATGACTTCGCAGGAAGGGCAATTGCCGCCGCATCATGGCACAAAGGGCGCTCAACACTTCGCTTTCGAGATACCCGATAACGAATATGAAGAATGGAAAAAATTGTTTGCAGAAAAAAATATTCCTATAGAAAAGGAGATAACTTGGAGCTCGCGAAATAATGGCGCAAGATCTTTTTACTTCAGAGATCCGGCGGGGAACAATGTTGAGATCGCGGAAAAGAAACTATGGAATCCGGAGGGATTCACATTCTTGTCCTCCACAAACTAGCAGAGTAGGAACTGGCCTCATTTCAGTCGATTGACATTACCCGCCCAAGGCGGTAGAATTTTCCCGAATTCATTTTTCCTGAATTTTCAGTTCTAAAAATATTCTTTTCACCTTAAATTTTTTCACCATGAAAAAACTTTGTTTTCTGTTTGCCGTGCTGTTCACAGCGCTGTATTCTTTTTCAGTATTTGCCGGCGGGGATAATTTTCGCAACTCGGCGTCTCAAACCGCTGTCGTTCATCCGACGCGAATACCGCATAATGCCGTTGATGTTGCCGGCCCAAACACTCCCGTTGATTCAGCTCACAGTTTATCGGGATGGGCATGGATTCTGATTGTCCTCGGTCTTGGAGCTGGCAGTATTGCTTTCTTCTATAGTTACAGAGCAACACAGCCATATCTTAAAGACATTTTCCGAAGCCTGTTTTCATTCGCTCCGATAAAAAAGAAATGGCAACGCATTAAATACTATCCGGGAACCTGGGTGAAGAAAGAATAATGGTTAAATTGTGAGTCGGTGCTTTGAGTGGAAGTCCTCTGCGTATTTTGCGGAGGGCTTTTTTTATATCTCGATCCGCTCCGGTTGGTACCGGGCGTTCAGGTAGACGTGTTTCTTTTCAATATTTGTGACATGCGTCTTGTCGAGCGTCGCTTCGACGACGAGGCCTTGCATCGTTTG
>CALRHN010000035.1 GCA_943359425.1 Candidatus Nomurabacteria bacterium
CGGCGATCTCGAGTGAGCGGCGCGTGATGCCGAGTCCCTTGATGAGCGGCTCTTTCGTCAGCTGCGTGTCGCGGTTGTAGCCCGAGATCAGATTCTTTGAAATATCTTTTACCTGGGTTTGGAGCGCCACGATGACGTTTACATTTGAGCGCAGAATCTCGAAGACATCGGGATTCTTCTTCTGTGGCATGATGGACGAACCCGTCGTGAATTCATCGGGCAGATGGAAGAAATTGAATTCCGGCGTCGTAAACCAGATCATCTCGTTCGAGAGGCGGCCGAGCGTCATCATGATCTTCGTGAGGACGGAGAGAATATAGCTCTCTGTCGGCCCGCGGCTGTTCACTGCATAGAGCGAATTCACTTGGAGTCGCTCAAATCCGAGGAGTTTCGTCGTGAGATTGCGATCGAGCGGGAGGTTTATACCAAATCCTGCTGCGGCGCCCATCGGATTCTGATCGTTGAGTCGGTATGCAGACTCAAGAAGCATATGATCGTTCAAAAGTTCCTCCACATATGCTGCTGCCCAATGTCCGACCGACGACGGCATCGCACGTCGCGTGTGCGTATAGCCTGGCATAGGAATGAACTCATATTTCTTCGCCATAGCGAGAAAGACCTTCTGTGTGGCAATGAGTTCGGCGCTGATCTGCTTGAGCTTCTTGCGAGTATAGAGACGCGTTGCCACGAGGACTTGGTCATTGCGCGAGCGGCATGTGTGGATCTTCTTGCCCAGAGGGCCGAGCTTGGCAACGAGATAGTTCTCGATCGCCGTGTGACAGTCTTCATCGGACTGCTTGATCTCGAATTTACCCGCCTTGTGAAGAGCAAGGATTTCCTTGAGGGCAGCGGCAAGCTTTTTGTATTCGGCAGCAGTCAAAACGCCCAGCTCCACGAGCGCCTGTCCATGTGCGAGAGAGGCTTCGATATCGAAGGGCAGAAGTCGCTTGTCGAGTTCAAAATCGTTGCCAACCGTATATTTCTCTACGAGTGGATGAAGTGCCGTACCTTTTGCTTGCCAGAGTTTTGCCATAAAAAAATAAATTATTTGTAATCGAGTATCTTTGCTCCGTTGATTGATGCAATATTCACGAGGTCGTCGAAAACGTAGTGACGACAGGCTTCTTGGAGGAATCGCAGTTCAGTCCACATATCGCCATCGACGAAGGGTTCATAGAAATCGCAGACATTGTCCACCCCGAGCCCGACGAGCACGCCCGCGGCGAGCATTTCAGGAACATTTGCGATCGAGTTGTGGACAGGTGCGGTCTTCTCGTCGAGTTGGCGCATCGATATTGCTGCTGTGGGGCACACCACGACGGCAATGCCATTCTCGGCAAACTCTTTGTATATCTGTGCGCGGTATTCTTTTGGTTGTGCAGAGACAGAGATAGCATGTATGGCGACCGTGCGACTCTGATAGCCATGCTTTTTCACTGCAGCAATAAGTTTTTCGGAGTCGCGCTCGTCAGGATTGTTCTCCTGGTCGATATGCACATGCACCGGCTTGTCGAGTTTCTTGGCGATCTCAAAAAGAATGTCGTAATTCTCGGCATCGTTAGGCCTGTCCTTCGATGGTAGCCCTCCGGCAATGTCGGCTTTTGCAGTGATCGCTTCGTAGAGTTCGCGCGCCTTCGGATCAATGAGACCACCGAGGGGCTGAGTGATAATCTTCACTTTGATCTTGTCTTTGTACTCTTCTTTAACTTTGAGCGCAGCATCAATCGCACGGTGATCAACGGCATCATAGGCATCTACGAACGTGCATGTATAGGTACATCCCTGTGTGACAAGCATATCCAGTCCGCGGCGAATGCGCTCCTCTATTTGCTCCTGCGTAGAAGCACGCTTGATGTCATCCGACATACGCCATTTGACCTCCATGTCGAGCATGGCACGGTCGAGACCGTCTTTGGTGATGTAGTAGGCCTTATCAAAATGCGCGTGGCAATTGGCAAAACCGCCCTTTGCTTTTATGGCGGCAAGCATTTGCGGCTTGAGATCCCACGGAGTCATCTATACCCTAGACTACCAAAATACAGCCATTCGGACAAGTTCGCCATTGCAAGAGGCTTATTTTATGGAATTACAGATTGGAGAGCTTCGCCGCGAGGCCGATATAGTTCTCCGGGGCAAATGCGAGCAATTCTTTTTTTACTTTCGGGCTGACGTCCAAGTTGTTGATGAATGTTTTGAATTCCGCCATCGTGACTGCGCGTCCGCGCGTGAGTTCTTTCAATTTCTCATACGGCATGGCGACGCCTTCGCGGCGCAGGACGGTCTGGATCGCTTCGGCTATGACTTCGGGATGCGCGGCCAACGCTTGGCGAATATTCGCTTCGGCGACGGCGACTTTGCCGAGGCCTTTTTCGAGGGAGAGATAGGCGATCATGCAGTAGCCAAAGATACTCCCCCAGTTGCGCTGAACAGTTGAATCAGAGAGATCACGCTGGAGACGGGAAACAGGAAGTTTTGTCGCGAAGAAATGGAGTAAGGCGTTCGCGAGTCCGAGATTGCCTTCGCAGTTCTCGAAATCGATCGGATTGACCTTGTGCGGCATAGTGGACGAACCGACTTCGCCTGCCTTCGGTTTCTGCACGAGATAGCCGTCGGAAATATAGCGCCAGACATCCTGTGAGAAATCGATGAGTATCATGTTCGCACGGCGGAGATTGTCTGCGATCTCGGCGCAGTTGTCGTGCGATTCGATCTGCGTTGTCACGAGGTTGGCTTCGAGCATGGCGCCCTTCTTCGTGTCGTTCAAACCGTTGATGAATTTCTTCGAAAATGCGACCCAATCAACCTTCGGATATGCGGCAACGTGGGCGTTGTAGTTCCCTGTCGCGCCGTTTATCTTGGCGAGGATTTTCATGCCCTTGAGGCCATCGATCTGGCGCTCGAGGCGCGATGCGAATACGGCGAATTCTTTGCCGAGCGTCGTCGGCGAGGCGCTTTGTCCGTGCGTGCGCGCGAGCATGGGGAGATTTTTGTATTTCTTCGCATAGTCGGCGATGTTCGCATGGATGTGAGCGAGAGCAGGAATGACGACAGCGTTCAATCCGTCGCGGAGCATGAGAGCGTAAGCGAGATTGTTCGTGTCTTCCGATGTGAGGGCAAAATGCACCCATTCAATAACGTTTTTCGCCGAAGTCTTGCTGAGTTTTTCTTTCAGGAAATATTCGACGGCCTTTACATCGTGATTCGTCGTCGCTTCGAATTTCTTAATCGCTTCGGCGTCAGCCGTTGAAATAGCGCAGATCTTGCGAATGAGCGCTTTTTCGGCAGCGCTCAATGTGCGCATGCCGACACCGGCGACTTCGGAGAGAGCGATGAGATACTCCCCTTCGACAATGGAGCGATAGCGCATGAGTGCTTCTTCGCTGTAGAATTCGCGAAGCAAGGCGACTTTGTCAGAATATCGTCCGTCGAGTGGAGAGAGTACGTTAATTGGTTGCATATGATTTCAGATTATTGGCAATGCGCTCTTCGATCGGGACGGAGAAATCCGCGGTGAATTCTTTGCCCGTGAGCGTTTCATAGATCTCGATGTAGCGGCGCGAGAGCTCGGCAACCATCTCCTTCGGCGCTTCGGGCAATACTTTGTCGTTATACGGATCGGAATGTTCCTTGAACCAGAGACGGAGAAATTCTTTGTCGAAATATTCGGGCTCGAGTCCGCTGTCAAACCGGTTCGCATAGCTCGCGAGTTTCCAGTAGCGCGACGAGTCGGGCGTGTGGATCTCGTCGACGAGCGTGAGAACACCGTCTTCGTCGACGCCGAATTCGTATTTCGTATCGACGAGGATCAGTCCACGCGATGCGGCGATTTCCGTGCCGCGGGCGAAGAGAGCGAGGGCTTTCTCGCAGACCTGTTTCCACAATCCTTCTTCCACCATTCCTTCCGAAACGATCTCGGCATTCGTGACAGGACGATCGTGCTCGTCGGATTTTGTCGTCGGCGTCAATATCGGATGATCGAGTTTCTGATTCTTCTTCATGCCGTCAGGAAGTGTAAAGTCTCCGAAATCTCTTTTGCCTGTCATATAGAGCGTCCAGAGCGCCGTGCCGGTGACGCCTGTGATATATCCGCGGACGACGACTTCGATAGGCAGAACGGTGCATTTCTTGCACACGATGACGTTCGGATCGGGCATGGCGACGATATGGTTCTGTATGATGTCCTTCGTAGCATCGAACCAGAAGCTCGCGATGCCGGTGAGCATGGCACCTTTGAAAGGCACGAGAGCGAGGTTACGGTCAAAGGCCGAATATCGGTCGCTCGCGACGAGAATAGTCCGGTGCGGCGCGATATATATGTCGCGGACCTTGCCCTGACGGCGCTCGCCGATACCAGCGAGATGGGTTGATTCGAGGGTGTAATCAATATGCTCTTTGAGCGTTTCGATGTCGATCATGGTTATTGCAAAATGACTTTTCCGTCGCCCTTGATAATGTCTCCGACATGATATGTTTTGAAATGTGAATACTCGGCGAGGATTTTCTCTGCGCGGTCGCGCATATCGGGTGCGATGATAACGGTCATGCCGATGCCCATGTTAAAGACGCGATACATTTCAGTTTCCGTTATCTTTCCGAGCGTTTCCATGAGCGTGAATATCGGAAGCACGGGCCACGAACCTTTGCGGATAGCGGCATCGCAACTCTCCGGCAAAACGCGCGGAATATTTTCGAGGAATCCCCCACCCGTGATATGGGCGAGGCCGTGGATATCGATGCCTGCATCCATAAGAGCGAGGATGGCGGGCGTGTAGTTCGTATGCGGAACGAGCAATGTTTCGCCGAGCGTTTTCTCAAGACCCGGGAATTTGGATTCTACCGTGTACTGCCCTGCTTCGAAGAAGAGTTTTCGCGCGAGCGAGTAGCCGTTCGTATGGAGTCCGCTCGATGAGAGGCCGAGGATAATGTCGCCTTCGGCGATCTTCTCTCCGGTGATTATTTTTTCTTTCTCGACGATGCCGGTGATGCATCCGGCGATGTCATGCTGGCCTTCCATATAGATGCCGGGCATCTCGGCTGTTTCTCCGCCGATGAGGGAAACGCCCGCGCTCTTGCAGGCGCGGGCCATGCCGAGCACCATAGCTTCCATGACGTCAGGATCCAGCTTGTCATGCGCGACGTAGTCGAGGAATGTGAGCGGGCGGGCACCCATGGCGACGATGTCATTGCAGGAATGATTGACGATGTCTTCGCCGACGGTGTCGTATTTGTGCATCATCTGCGCGACGGCGAGTTTCGTACCGACGCCGTCGATGGATTGGACGAGAATGGGATGAGTGTATGCGCCGCACATGGCTTTGAGGTCGTAGAGCGCGCCGAAACTGCCGATATCGGCGAGAACGGCATTCGAATGCGTGCCGCGGACGGCACCTTTGATGCGACGAACGACTTCATTGCCGGCTTCGAT
>CALRHN010000036.1:0-1799 GCA_943359425.1 Candidatus Nomurabacteria bacterium
ACTTTTTTATGCACATCATTCTCTACGAAACAGATGCCGCACTTCGATTTTACCCTTTGACGCTTACGCGTCCCTGTTTTGATCTGCGTTCGGGCGGAACAACGCTCCGCGAACTCCTCGGCACGATGTTTCCCGGCGCAACATTCGAATACATCATCCGCGACTATCTGAAAGACGCGTTGGAAAAATCAGCGAAAGTTTCAAAAGGTCCTGTTCTCGTTCTCGACAGCCTTCTCGCGCCCGATGCGAAGGCTCTTCTCGCGCTCAAGAAAAAAATGGGGAAGAAAAGTTTCCTCCTGACATCCATCGGCAAAATACGCGGGGCGTATTTTGCCGATGGGAAAGTTCCCGCATCAGTCAGCCGCACCTATGCATCATTCGCGCGCAGTCTCGACGGCGCGGCGAGCGCGAAAGAAGATATCGCCCTCGCGCGTTTCTCCGACATCTGGCATCCGATCACGATGAACAAGCAGTTGCTCTCCATCAATCTGCCAACGCTTGCCAAAGGCCATACACTTTTGAAGAAAGGCGTCTATGTCGGCAAGAAAGTTCTCGTTGCCAAAGAAACGCATTTCGATACGAGCGAAGGCCCTATCGTCATCGACGACGGCGTGAAGATCATGCCTTTCTCATATCTCGCAGGCCCCCTTCACATCGGCGCAGATTCTCTCCTTCGTCCACATACGAGCATCTCGCATTCATCCATCGGCCCTGTGTGCAAACTGGGCGGCGAGATCGAGGGCAGCGTCGTGCAGGGCTATTCGAACAAACAGCACAGCGGCTATCTCGGCAACAGCTATGTCGGCGCATGGGTGAACATGGGCGGCGGCACGGGCACATCTGATCTGAAAAATACATATGGCACGATCAAAGTGCGCGGCAAGGACACGGGTACGCAATTTTTGGGCACCATCGTTGGCGATCTCGCGAAAACGGCCATTAACACGGCGCTTTTCGGCGGCAAGATTGTCGGCGTCTCCGCGCTTGTCTATGGAACAGTCACGTCAGACGTTCCGTCATTTGCGAATTATCTTTTCTCGGCGAAAGAACTCATCCTCTGTCCGCTCTCTGTCACGCTCGTCATGCAGGAGCGCATGCACGCGCGCCGCGGCAAGAAAGTAACCGCTCTCGAAACGAATATCCTGAAGGAATCATTCAAGCTCACCGAAGCCGAACGCAAGGCGGCCGGTGTGCGCGAAGGAGCGATTTCATTTTTATAATTTAGCGAATTACAGCATGTCAAAAATTCTCATCATGGGCGCGTGCGGACAGATCGGAGTCGAGCTCACACTCGCGCTCCGCAAGATTCATGGCAACGATAGCGTCTGGGCGAGCGATATCCGCGACGAGCACCCTATGCTCGCAGGTACGGGTCCGTATACGATGCTCAACGCCAACGACGCGGCCGCAACTCGCGCTCTTGTCGAAAAAGAAGGCATCACGGACATTTATCTTCTCGCCGCGCTGCTCTCTGCGACAGGCGAGAAAGATCCGAAACTCTGCTGGGATCTCAACATGGGCAGTCTGCGACAAGTGCTTGACCTCGCTGTAGAGAAGAAATTAAAGATTTTCTGGCCGTCGTCTATCGCCGTTTTCGGTACCACAACGCCGAAGAAAGATACTCCGCAAATGACGGTCATGGAACCGACGACCATGTACGGCGTGACGAAATACGCCGGCGAACTTCTCGCGCAATACTATAACAAACGCTACGGCGTCGATGTGCGAAGCATCCGCTATCCCGGACTCATCAGCTGGAAATCCGTTCCGGGCGGCGGTACGACGGACTATGCCGTGGA
>CALRHN010000036.1:1899-5374 GCA_943359425.1 Candidatus Nomurabacteria bacterium
GTGCGAAGCATCCGCTATCCCGGACTCATCAGCTGGAAATCCGTTCCGGGCGGCGGTACGACGGACTATGCCGTGGATATTTATATCCAAGCGCTCAAAGAAGGGAAGTACACGTGTTTCCTCTCCGAGAATACCTATCTGCCGATGATGTACATGGACGACGCCATTCGCGCGACGATCGAGCTCATGCAAGCGCCAGTCGAGAAATTGAAGACGCATATGGCATACAATCTCTCGGCGATGTCGTTCTCTCCGAAAGAAGTGACGGAGGCGATCAAGAAACAGATTCCGAATTTCCAAATCAGTTACGCACCTGATCACCGCCAAGCCATAGCCGACAGCTGGCCGGGAAGCATAGACGACTCCGTTGCTCGCGCCGAATGGGGATGGAAGCATGAGTTTGACCTCGAGAAGATGACGGCGGATATGCTTAAGAATTTGAAAAAGTAAAAATGTATTCCAAAAAGCTTACTGACAATATTAAAGGCGAGCTCGAAAACCTCAAATCCGCAGGGAAGTTGAAGGTTGAACGGGAGATCGAAGGACTGCAGGGGCCGGAGGTTTCTATTGCCGGCAAGAGCGTCCTCATGTTCGGCTCGAACAACTATCTCGGCTTGGCGAATCATCCCGAGATCATGAAAGCTGCAGAGCAGTCTTTGAAAACGCACGGCTACGGACTCTCATCGGTCCGATTCATTTCCGGCACGCAGACTATTCACCGTGAGCTCGAACAAAAACTCGCCGCATTTTTGGGTGTTGAAGATGCCATTCTTTACTCCACGAATTTCATGGCGAATCTGGGATTCTTCGCAAGCATAGTGAACGAAGGTTTCGGTGCTACAGAATGGAAAGATGCAATTTACAGCGACGCGCTCAATCACGCCTCTATCATCGACGCATTCAAACTCTGCAATCGCGAGCGTTTGGAGAAAAGAATTTATCCGCACAAAGATCTCGCCGCGCTTCGTGCCATGCTCGATGAAGATAAGGCAAAGGACATTCGCAATAAAATAATCGTAACCGACGGCGTATTCTCCATGGAAGGGGACACAGCCGATCTCGCCGCGCTTGTTGGTATCGCCGACGAATATGGCGCACTGCTTTTCGTTGATGACGCACATGCAGTCGGAGTTCTCGGCGCTACAGGCTCGGGTACTCCGGAATATTGCGGGGTACATGGTCGCATTGACGTTCTCTCCGGCACATTCGGCAAAGCTCTCGGCGGCGCAATCGGCGGATATATTGCAGGCAAGAAAGAACTCACAGAATTTCTCCGCCAGAAATCCCGCACCTATATGTTCTCGAATTCTGTTCCGCCCGTCGTCGTCGACGCATCGATGCGCGCGCTCGAACTCTTGAAAGAAGATCCGACCATTCTCACTCGTGCCCGCGACAACGCCGCGTATTTTCGTGCAGGTCTCGAGAAACTCGGCTTCGAAGTTCTCTCCGGCTCTCACCCTATCGTTCCTCTCATGTTAGGCGATGCGAAGAAAACACAGGAGATGAGCAAGCAACTCCTCGCCGAAGGTTTGTATGTTGTCGGACTATGGTTCCCCGTCGTGCCCGAAGGTGCGGCCCGTCTGCGTTTTCAAATCTCTGCTGCACACACACACGAACATCTCGACCGTGCTCTTGCCATCGTTGAGAAAGTCGGCAAATCTATGGGCGTAATAAACTGATATGGAAAAATGGATCGGAATCGTCGGGGGAGGACAGCTGGGACGGATGCTTGCGAATGCGGCGCACGAGCTCGGATTTAAAGTCGCCATACTCGAAGCTGCTCCCGGCTCGCCGGCCGGACTCGTTGCCGACCGCGAGATCATCGGGCGCGTGACTGAAGAAGCGGGCATACATGAACTCGCAAATATGTCCGACCACATGACGTTCGAGATCGAGTCGGCCGATGCGCATACGCTCCGTGAACTTACGCGCGCCGGATTCGACATCAATCCGTCCGCAGAAACGCTCGAGATCATCAAAGACAAATTCCGCCAGAAAGAATTCCTCCGCGCACATGACATTCCCGTCGCCGATTTTGCTCTCATAGAGAGCGTTGACGACGCAAAACGCCAAGCGGAAATATTCGGCTATCCGTTTCTTCTCAAAGCGCGCTTCGGTGCATATGATGGTCGCGGCAATCGTGTCATACGCCGCGAAGAGGATATCGCTGCCGCTTTCGCCGAACTCTCGTCGAGTCCGCTCTATGCCGAGCGCTTCGTGCCATTCATGAAAGAACTCTCCGTCGTCGTTGTTCGCGGCAAGAAGGGGGAAGAGAAGAACTATCCCGTCGTCGAGACGATACACGAGAACAATATCTGCCACATGGTTATCGCTCCTGCCGAGATCGACGGAGCGATTCGTACCCGCGCCGAAGAGATCGCCGGGCGTGTCATCGCGCACTTGAAAGGCGTCGGCGTCTTTGCCGTTGAAATGTTCATGACGGAGGACGGTGACGTGGTCGTCAACGAGATCGCCCCGCGTGTGCACAATTCCGGCCATCATTCGATCGAAGGATGCGAGACGTCACAGTTCGAGAACCACATACGCGCCATTTCAGGCATGCCGCTCGGCAGTACGGCTCTCAAGGCTCCTGTTGCTGTTATGGTCAACATCCTAGGCGACAGGACGGGCATGGCAGAGCCTCGGGGTATCGAGGAGGCCGAAAGCCTCTCTGGCGTCCATGTCCATATATATGGTAAAGTGGAAACGCGGCCGGAGCGGAAAATGGGCCATATAACGGCTCTCGGAGACACTCATTCAGAGACCATCGCTCGCGCCACCGAGGCTCGAAAACGTATTTCAATATAAAACCATATGGCAAAAAAAAGCGCACAAGTAGGCATTATCATGGGATCCGATTCGGATCTTTCTGTTATGGCGGGGGCTGCTGAAATACTTTCAGTATTCGGTGTCGCGCATGAAGTCACCGTCGTTTCCGCTCATCGCACTCCCGATCGTCTCGTTTCGTATGCATCGAGCGCCCTCTCTCGCGGCATAAAAGTCATCATCGCCGGTGCCGGCGGTGCGGCACATTTGCCCGGCATGACGGCGGCAATGACGACGCTTCCCGTTATCGGCGTACCCATTCCGACTCGTTCCATGGACGGTCTCGATTCGCTCCTCTCCATCGTCCAGATGCCTGCAGGAATTCCCGTCGCGACAGTCGCCATCGGCGGAGCGAAGAATGCTGCACTGCTCGCCATTTCCATACTCGCGCTCTCCGACGCAACGCTTGCCAAGAAACTTTCCGCATACAAGAAAAATATGAATAAAGAAGTTGTCGCCAAGGCGAAGAAATTATCAAAAGTCGGCGTGAAGAAATATTTATCTAGAAACTAGCAACTAGAACCTAGCCCCTAATCTCAATGGACGACGCATACAAACAATCAGGCGTAAACATCGAAGCCGGCAATGAAGTCGTTCGTCGCATCAAAGGTGCCGTCCGCGGCACGCATTCGAATGCCGTTCTCGCCGA
>CALRHN010000037.1 GCA_943359425.1 Candidatus Nomurabacteria bacterium
GGTAACACAACCAGCACAAGCAACAAATTATTTTTTGGCTACGTCGAGCCGATTTACAAACTTAATCAGCGCGCAGTAATTTCCCTTTTTGGGGAATTTTTTTTGCCCGCACAAGAAAAAATATGACAGAGCAGAAACTGGAAACCGCTCGCCTCGAGGCGCACGTTTTCAAATCAGGTCGCAAATATTTAGAAGGACAGGGATTCATAGAAATCCTCCCGCCGCGCGTCGTCCGCGCGTCCGGCGCGTGCGAGAATGTAAACACGCTCTTTGAAGTGTCTTCGAACAAGGACTTCAAATGGTTCGGCAAGCCGGGCGCAAAGCACCAGGCCTATCTCGCCCAGACCGGACAGCTCTATCTCGAAGCTTTTGTCCCGTATTTCATGAAGACATACTGCGTCGGTCCGTCGTTCCGCGCTGAACCGGGTGTCGATACGCGCCACCTCACGGAATTCCAGATGATGGAAATCGAATTCGCCGGCAATTTCGACCAGCTCCTCGCTCACATCGAAGGATTCGTCTACAACATCGTCAAAGACATTCTCGCCGAGAGTTCTGAAACCCAAAAAGCCATGGGTCTCCGCGACGAAGATATCGCGCGCTTGAAGAATGTGAAGCCGGTCTTCCCGAAGATCACATACACGGAAGCGATCAAACAGCTCGGTCTGAATTTCGGCGATGATATCGATTCGAAGAAGGAACAAGAGCTCTGTGACAGCGTCGGCAATCACCCGCTCTTCATCACCCGCTACCCTGATCCTATGTGGGATCACGGCAAGGAGATCGAAGTTGAGAAATTCTTCAACATGCTCCCTGATCCGGAGAATCCGGGCCTCGTTCTCTCCGCCGACCTCATCATGCCGGTCTCCGGCGAAGCAGTCGGTTCCGCCGCGCGTGTCGACTCCGTCGATGTCCTCGTCGACCGTTTGCAGAAGTCAAAGATGTTCAAGCGTCTCGTCGGTATGGGCGGCAGTCTCGACGACTTCGCATGGTATATCGAACGCTCGAAAGAAAAGATGGTTCCTCACGCAGGCTGCGGATTCGGGATGTCCCGCATTCTCCGTTTCATCAGCGGCAAGGACGATATCAAGAATGTCGTTACCTTCCCTGCGAACCAGGAGAATATGATCTAAGATGAAAAATCTTATTAAAAACCCGTCATGTGGCGGGTTTTTAATTTAGGATTCTTTAAGTATATCGCGAGGACTTTCAGAAATGACTTTTTTCTTTGGAATGATGCCGCTCGCGATGATGATGGTCTCGTAATCGACTTGTTCGAGAGTTTCAACTTCGATGAGGCGTTTCGCGATGGCGTCGAGGGCTTTCTTGTGTTCGACGAGAACGGCTTTCGCTTTCTCATGCGCGCCGTCGAGGATTTTCTTCACCTCGCTATTCACCTTCGTCGCTTCTGCGCCTGCGAGTTCGTTGTCGCCAACACCCTGACCGAACATCGTTCGCCCGCCGTCACTCTCGAGCGTCATCGGACCTATCGCATCGCTCATGCCCCAGCGCGTCACCATGGCGCGCGCGAGGCCCGTCGCAACTTGCAGATCATTCGATGGTCCCGTTGTGATATCTCCGAAGAGCATCATCTCGGCCGCATAGCCGCCCATGGCAACGGCGATATCATCGAGGAATTCTTTCTTGCTCTGGAGTTTGCGCTCTTCAAGCGGGAGTTTCAGCGTATATCCGCCGGCGCGTCCGCGCGCGACGATGGAGACTTTGTGCACGGGATCGGCGTATGGCAGGACCGATGCGACGAGGGCGTGGCCGGCTTCGTGGTAGGCGGTGATTTCTTTTTCTTTCGTCGAGAGCAAGTGGCTGCGGCGTTCAGGGCCGAGCATGACTTTCTCGATGGAGCGGATGAGATCGAATTGCGAAACTTTCTTGCGATTCTCGCGTGCGGCAAGAATCGCGCCTTCGTTCATGAGCGAGTAGAGATCGGCGCCGGAGAATCCGGGCGTGCGCTCGGCAACGACGCGGAGATTCACGTCTTCGCCGAGAGGCTTCTTGCGGGCATGGATGGTGAGTATTTCTTCGCGGTCGGCGCGATCAGGGAGATCGAGAACGACGCGGCGGTCGAAGCGTCCGGGACGAAGGAGGGCGGGATCGAGAACGTCAGCTCTGTTCGTAGCCGCCATGACGATGACTTTTTCATTCGGCTCGAAGCCGTCCATCTCGACGAGTATCTGGTTGAGCGTCTGTTCGCGCTCGTCGTTGCCGCCGCCAACACCCGTACCGCGAACGCGGCCGACAGCGTCGATCTCGTCGACGAAGACGATGGAAGGTGCAGCGCGCTTCGCCATCTTGAAGAGGTCGCGTACGCGCGATGCGCCGACGCCGACGAACATCTCGACGAATTCAGAACCGGACAGATGGAAGAATGGAACACCCGCCTCCCCTGCGACTGCGCGAGCGAGCAACGTTTTACCCGTGCCCGGAGCACCCGTGAGAAGCACGCCTTTCGGAATGCGCGCACCGATGTCGAGAAATTTTTTCGGATTCTTGAGGAAGTCGACGATTTCTTTCAACTCTTCTTTCGCTTCTTTCACGCCAGCGACGTCCTTGAACGTCACGCGCTGGCTCTTGTCATTGGGATCCGTGATTCGCGCACGCGACTGGCCGAAGGTAAACGCCTGCATGCCGGAGCCTTTCGCTTGTTTGGAAATGAACCAGAAGAAAATGATGATGAAGACGACAGGCAGAGCGAAGGGCAATATGTTGAGCGCCCAATAGCCGATGCCGGTGTCGCTCACGACATTGATCTGTGCAGCAGCGAGCTTGTCGGCGGGAACGTTGTAGTTCTTCAGCGTCTCGGAGAGAGAACTTTCCGTTTCTTTCTTCGATGTCTCGACGGTACCGTCTGTGAGCGTCACGGTCAGTTTGTCGCCTTTCACGTCAATGGATTTGACGGTGCCTGCAGTGATGCTCGCGGCGAGATCGGAAATGGAGACTTCTTTTTTCGGAGTGACATTGCCGAAGAAGACCGTGTAGAGGGCCGTGAGAAACATGAAGAAAAGAAGTGCCGAGAGCAAGTGGCGCGAGAGCTTTGGCTTGCCGGGACTCGGTTTGCGAGACTGATTCTGATCCTTTTTGTTGCCGTTTTCGAGAAGTATTTTCATATATAAAACTAAACTGCCGTTGAATACTGCATTATACATTATTTATGACGTATGGCGAGTAACAATCTGTTCACTTGAATCTATTTAAGTGATACAATTATTTAATGAAAAGATTAAAAAACTACATTGTTCCCGTAATAACTTTATTAGGCAGTTCTTCGTTGATCTACAAAAGTCTTCACTTTGCGATTTCAAATGCGGATTACGAATCAAAACTAAATTTCCCAGCCCCATATCCGGATTCATATTTTGGTACCGTTTGGCACTATCTTTTCTGGCCTCAAAGAACTAGCATCCTTTTTATTTCTGCAGTAATTGTTTTAGTTCTGTCAGCTATCTCTCTTCTCTCAAAGAAAGAGGGCTTGTATAAAAAAATAAATATTATTATTGCAGTAGTGGCTATCGTTTTTATACTATGGGTTATATTCAACAGCACTTTCAGAGTAAGCGGTATGTAGCCTATTAATTTTGTGGAACCGGGGGGAATCGAACCCCCATCCAAAAAGGTAATCGTACTGTGTCTACATGCGTAGGGTGTTTAGCGTTTTAGAAGCGGATTCTCTGAACACACAAAATAAATCCGCCTCGATCCTCGTAGTTTAGGAAATTATGTGAGGCACATGATTCCGAGTCCTCTAATATAATGCCCGACTCTATCCTAGAGAACAACGGACAGAGAGACACCGGAGTAGGCTTACGCGAACGCCGGAGCAAAGTCACTCATCGCAAAATACGGTGAAGGAGTCTTTGCTGTACCAGATGCTTTTGCATTTGGAGATTGGAAAAAGTTTTACGAGATTATTTCCATGCTCGGCACGCGACAGGACGAGAACGACTTCTTGTCGAAGCCTGTCAGTCCCAAATTTGCGAAGCAAATTTGTCCTGAGTGATAACGAAGGGCAAACTGCTTCTCTTTTTTAAAGTACCCTCAAAACCTAACGCTTCATCTCGCGTCGGATCTCTCGATCCGTATCGCGCTTCTTGATCGTCTCGCGCTTGTCGAATTTCTTCTTGCCGCGAGCGACGGCGAGTGAGAGCTTCACCCGCGCTCCTTTACTATACAACGAAAGTGGCACTAATGTCAAACCTTTCGTCTCCCCCGATTTCTCAAGCTCCTGTATTTCTTTCTTATTCAAGAGCAGTCGGCGCGTTCGCTTCGAATCATAGAAAGGCGGCGTGTTCTTCGGCTGATACGGCGGAATATCCATACCGACGATGTAGACTTCGCCGCCGCGAACGATGGCGTGAATGCCGTCGAGAGTGGCGCGGCCGGCCTTGATGGATTTGACCTCGTAGCCGAAAAGCTCGATCCCCGCTTCGTATGTTTCGAGGATTTCGTAGTTGAATCGGGCTTTTCTGTTTTCCGTAAAAGTCGGCATAGGAAGATTGTAGCATAGCGCGCAAGCTTTTTTGCGCTATAATGGGCCTCATGAACGAAGCCAAATTCACCGTCTCCGGCCTGCGCGGCATTTGGGGCGAGAGCCTGACCGCCCTAGTCGCCGAACGATATACGGCTTCTTTTGCCTGCCTTATCGCGAAACGACACGGGAAGAGAGTCCTCGTCGGCCGAGACGCTCGCACATCGGGACCGGCGCTGCGCGACAGCGTCGTGAAAGTTCTTTCCGAATCCGGCTTTGATGTCACCGATATCGGCATCGCGCCGACACCGACCGTTCTCTATCTCGTGCGAAGCGAACACTACGACGGCGCAGTCATGATAACGGCGAGCCACAATCCGATCGAATACAACGGACTCAAATTCGTAACCGAACAGGCAATGTTTACAAACGAATCCGAAGTCGCAGAAATATCCGCGCATCTCGGAGAAAAAATATCTTCCGAGACTGTCGGCTCTGTTACTGTCGACGAAATGCTTCCCTTCAAACACACTGATCATATTTTCAAAAATATCGACGGCGGGAAAATACAAGCAAAGAAATTCAAAGTCGTCCTCGACACGATCAATTCCACCGGCGCGATCACGACACCGACGCTTCTCCAGGATCTCGGCTGCGAAGTGACACTCCTCAACGGCACCCCTGATGGTAACTTTGCGCATGAAGCAGAGCCACTGCCTCAGAATCTGACCGCTCTCGGCGCAAAGGTCCGCGAGACGGGCGCAGACATCGGATTTGCCCAAGACCCCGATGCCGACCGTCTCGTCATCTGCGACGAAACAGGAACGATTATTTCCGAAGAATACACAC
>CALRHN010000038.1 GCA_943359425.1 Candidatus Nomurabacteria bacterium
GTATCGACGGACGCAAGATGAGCAAGAGTTATAAGAACACGATCCCGCTCTTCGCATCTGACGACGAACTCAAAGACGCCGTCATGTCCATCGTCACGGATTCGTCCGGAGATATTCCAGAAAATGTTTACAATATTCACAAACTCTTCCGCACGGAAGGGGAGTTGAAAGAACTCTACGATGCCAATCGCGGAAAATATAAGATATTAAAAGAAGCATTGCTCGAAGATGTGCAATCGTTCGTCGCGCCCATCCGCGCGAAATATCTCGAACTTCAGTCGAACCCTGAACAAGTCTATGCAGTCTTAGAACGAGGCGGTGCCGTGGTGAAAGAGCGCGCAAAAGCCAAAATGGAGGCTGTTCACAAGGCTGTCGGCATTTCTCGGTAAATATTGACAATATTATATTATTTGGTATAATGCTCGTATGCAATTAATAGTGATTCTGCTCAAATTCATACTCGTAGCCTTCCTCTCGATATTCTATTGGCCGCTCAACGCCTTGCTCCACTGGGTGCAGAAACCGTATCACCGCCTTCAGAAAACGGACAAGATCTCGTTCTGGCTCGCCACGCCCTTCTACTACATCCTCTTCGGCATCGTCGTCGTATTCTCCATGCCGCTCGAAGTCGTCTCGCAGAATATCCATCCGATGTAATACTCTCTGAAAGCCGCCCTCACGGGCGGCTTTTTGTTTCTCAAAAATGTCACGATATGCTAGATTAAAGCATATGCGAAATCGAATATATACGAGCGAATTGTCAGGACACGTCGGCGAGACCGTCGTTTTGGCCGGCTGGGTGAATGTCCGCCGCGATCAGGGCAAGATGGTCTTCTTCGATCTGCGTGACATGAAGGGCATGGTTCAGTGCATTGTCCTCCCGTCTCATGCCGAAGCCATCCTCGTCGCGAAAGAAATCCGTCCGGAATGGGTGCTTCGTCTCGAAGGCGTCGTCAACAAGCGTCCGGAAAAAAACGTGAATCCGAATATCCCGTCAGGCGACGTCGAACTCGAAGTCACGGCCATCGAAGTCCTCAACCGCGCTGAGACGCCGCCATTCGAACTCAACACCGATACGAAACCGGTCAACGAAGATTTGCGCATGAAATATAAATATCTCGACCTTCGTAGTGAACGCATGCAGAAGAATATTCGCATGCGCGACAAAGTCATAACTTTCATCCGCGACTACATGCACAAGAATGATTTCGTCGAGATCGAAACGCCGATGATGACAAAGGGGACACCGGAAGGTTCGCGAGAATATATCATTCCGTCACGCCTCTTCCAAGGTCAGTTCTACGTGCTTCCGCAATCGCCACAACAATTCAAACAGCTCTCCATGGTCGCGGGATTTGAGAAATATTTCCAGATCGCGCGCTGTATGCGCGACGAAGACACACGCGGCGACCGCCAGCCCGAATTCACGCAGCTCGACTACGAAATGTCATTTGTCACGCAAGAAGAAGTCGTTGCTTACAACGAAGCTCTCATCATCGAACTCATAAAGACCGTCTATCCAGAGAAAAGAATTTCCCAGATCCCGTTCCCGCGCATGACATATGAGGAGAGCATGGAGAAGTACGGCAACGACAAGCCTGATCTGCGCGAGAATAAAGAAGATCCAAACGAACTCGCATTTTGCTGGGTTCTCGATTTCCCCATGTTTGAGAAAGACGACGAAGGCGGCGTACAGGCAGTGCATCATCCGTTCACTTCGCCGAAAGACGAAGACTTGCATTTACTCGACACCGAACCGCTCAAAGCGCGCGCGAATGCCTATGACATCGTGCTCAACGGCTATGAAATAGGCGGTGGCTCTATCCGTATTCACAAGCGCGAACTCCAGAATAAAGTATTCGAGCTCCTCGGCCTCAATAAAGAAACTATCGAAGCACGTTTCGGACACATGCTCACCGCATTTGAATACGGTGCACCACCGCACGGCGGCATCGCATGGGGAATGGAACGCCTCGTCATGCTCCTCCAGAACGAACCGAACATCCGCGAAGTCATCGCATTCCCGAAGACCGGCGAAGGCAAAGACCTCATGATGGGTTCGCCGTCATCGGTGCCCGAGAAAACGCTCAAAGAACTCGGCATTCAGCTCAAGAAATAAATTCGTTCTAATATTCTATAGAATTATAGAATAGATCATCTATGCAATTAAAAGACACAGTTGTTATTATCACGGGCGGAACGGCCGGCATTGGTTACGCACTCGCGAAAGCTTTCAAGAATGAAGGCGCACATGTTGTCATATGCGCGGATGTAGCCGAACACGTGAAGAATGTTTCAGGAGAACTTGGCGTGACGGGTATCGTGGCTGATGTGACAAAAGAGAGCGACATTGAGAATCTCGTCGCAAAAGTTACTGAACAATTCGGCCGTATTGATATTTGGATCAACAATGCCGGAATATTCCATATGTTCGATCCGAATGAACCGTTTGATAACGAGAAAGCTCACAAAATATTCGAAGTAAATGTTTTCGGTACCATTCATGGATCACGAATCGCTCTCAAGCAGATGAAACAAGCGGGGAGTGGAATGATAGTAAATATACTCTCGTCTATCGCCCTCGATGCCAGTCGTGGCAAGAATACGAAGATCTATGCGGCGAGCAAATGGGCGGCGCGCGGTTTTACCGAAGCCTTGCGCGGAGAAAATAAAGATACGGCTATAAAAATTCTTGCCGTCTATCCGGGCGGAACAAAGACAAATCTGTATGATGAGAAACTTCCCGATACGTTTGATTCATATATGGAACCCGATTATGTCGCAGAGAAAGTCATAGAGAATATCAAACTCGAAATTCCCGAGCAAGATCTCGTCATCAAGCGTCCGACCGTGCAATAAAAAACACCCATCCATTTGGACGGGTGTTTAGAATTAGATACTACTGTTTTTTAGTGAGATGCCCCGCTACTCCATTTTGACGAGGCGTAACTACGATGTCGTCTGTATTCTTCTAACTCGTATTTGTCTTGTCGCTCCTTGAGCATATTGTCATCAATTCCATTAAGCTTATGTGCATAGGTTACACGAAGCATCATTACTTCATGCAGATTTGCATATGAATCTTGCCGAGTTGAACGCTTTCTGAATTCCTCAATAACAATATCTTTATCGAGAATTTCCGCATATAGTTTCGCAATTGTACAGAATGTCTGACACCGGCGTTCTGAATACACGAGCAACAATTGTGTAATACAATCGGCATCGTTTATGAACTTATTCTTAAGGATATGGAATCGCATGAGAGTTTGTTCATTGTTTTCAAGAATTAATTCAGTCAATTCCTCATCTGAATACGCAGTCCAGTCAATACAACACTGAATCCCACTGTATTGGCGTTTACCCGAAAGCAATTCCTGCAACATATCAGCATTTCTCGTCTTTTGATCAGAACTTTTGGGCTCCGTTACAACAAGAACATTCGGGAAAATATATTCCAGTCTCGCAACAATGCCATCTATATCATGAAGCAAGTTGTTTGCTTCGACGCATGGCTCGTAGAGTACTTTCATTGCCACAAACTTATCAGTTCGTTCAATAAAAATAAGCTTGGCAAACTCAAATCTTTCCCATTTTTCTTTTAAGGATTGAAATGGTCTGCAAATGTTGAATTTTGGTTGCTTGTACTCGTAACGATAGATTGTTATCGAATAGTTAGCTTTTACTAAATCTTCGTTGAAGATGAATAAGTCATCGGGCATAACAATCTTTGCCCAATAATCTAGGCAGAAGCTTAAGGCGCAACCGAGCCTGTTTTTGATTGATTTCATTTTTAAGTTTTTAAGGAATTTTTTTGTGCCCTTGGTTTATAGGTACGCTGGCGAGGACCTTTAAGTGGAATTGTCAGAATAATCCAATAGTAGGATCGTCTCTAATTTTTAAGCGTGTTTAGCATTCCCTTAATTCTTTTGAGTAGAGTTTCTTTTACCCTCTTTTTTATTTTTGCAACACTTTCTCTTAAGTGTTTAGGAGAGCGTGAATAACGCAATGGATAAACTCGATCTCCATGATAGTCTATGTGAGGATTGTATTCATCTGGCGCACTTCCTGCAAGCATAAACAATATTAAACCCACTGACATAATGATAGCGTAGAGGCAAAATTCCAACTCCGTTGGCGCTTTGTTATCCTTTGCCACCAAGATAGGGCCGAGTAAGAAAGGAATGGAAAACAGAATTCTTCCGAAGGTGGTGTTATAACACCAAATTATGCTGTTGTATATAATCCAAAATACAACAAACATAATTTTTACAATAATTTTTAATAATTTTTTCATTTGTTAAAGAATTTAATTTGATGTCTGCGATTTGATGGGTACGCAAACGAAAACCCCTTCACCCGAGCGGGGAAGGGGTTAGCTTCGAATAAATATAATTACGAAGACAATCCTTTCCCAGCCGAGTGAGAAAGGTGATGATGGTTCATGCGATTAAGAACGAGTTTGTAGCCACCGAGAGAGCCGTTCAGCCATTTTGAAATGCGAGCGATGGTCGTGGATGAAAGGCCGGTCTTCTCGATAATAGCGTTGTATTGGACATCCCGAGAAAGCATGCGTGCTGCTTCGAGACGTTTGGAGAACTCGGTAATCTCACCTTCGGTGAGAAGATCACGCAAAAAGCGACGAGCTTCATCGGCCGATTCAAGCGAGAGGAGTGCCTCCACAAGCTGTTTGTTTTCTTTTGTATTCCAATCAAATTCCATATTGAATTAGGTTCTAGGGACTAGTTTCTAGGTGCTAGAAAATACCATAAAACTCTAATAGCCCGACTTTAGCAAAGTAAAGAACTTTAGTCAAGTAAAGCGCAACATTGGGGTTGGGGATAACCCCACAGTAGAGACAATCTCAATACCCGACAAGGTTGGGGAGAAGAAGGCCCAATTCCTTGGTTCTAGGGCTTTTTTGGGCTAGAATAGGCAATATGACTGCAGATATGGACACAACTGACGAGACAGTGGGCAAATCCCTCTATACAGTCAAAACAGGCGGTTTTGAGGGTCCTTTGTCGCTCCTTCTCGAGCTTATCGAGAAGCGAAAGCTTTTCGTGAACGAAGTCTCTCTCGCCGCCGTTACGGACGACTACATCGCATACGTCAAAGCATTGCCGAGTTTCGACATGAATCATATCGCGAGCTTTGTCGTCGTGGCGGCAACGCTTCTTCTCATCAAGTCCCGCTCACTCCTGCCCGGATTTGCCCTGACGAAAGAAGAAGAAGAAAATATCGTCGATCTCGAATCGCGCTTGTCGCTCTACAAACTCGTGAAGGAGGCGAGCATTGAGATCAAGA
>CALRHN010000039.1 GCA_943359425.1 Candidatus Nomurabacteria bacterium
GAATTTCAAGCAGCGATGGCGGAGCGGACATCGAAACTGGAAACTCACATCAAGGAATTGGAAGGGCAGGTCAACGCACTCAAAAAGAAATCATAACCCGCAGCAAAGTTTTTTATTTATTAGCAGCATAATCTATCCCCTCGCGGGACAAAACATATGGACTCATTCAACTCACCGACAACGAAACCTCTCTATCGCGGCACGCAAATCGTCTGGTATATTCTCGGTTTTATAGAAATAATTATAATGTTCAGATACGTTCTGAAATTCCTCGCGGCAAATCCAAGTGCGGGATTCACGCACTTCATCTATAGCATTACGTACGTTTTCGCCGCGCCATTTCTCAATGTCTTTCACCTGACGTCGGTACAGGGCAGCATCTTCGAATGGACAACGCTTCTCGCCATGCTCGTCTACTGGATCGTTGCAAGCGGCATCATCAAGCTCTTTCTCATGGGAAAGACCGTTTCGACTCCAGAAGCTGCAGTGAAAATGAATAAAGAAGAAGCGAAGTAATTATTAATCTAGTACAAAAAATATGAAAAAAATCAACAAGAATTCCATAGCAAGCATGCTCGTTCTCTCCGCGCTCACCTTGGGCATCTCACACAGTGCGCTCGCAGCGGGTCCTGCATCAGTAAACCTGTTATCAGCCGGCAGTTTTATCATTCTGGCAAAGACGGGAATCTCAACGACGGGAACGACGGCGATTGCCGGCGATATCGGAGTGAGCCCCGCCACGGCAACAGCCATCACCGGATTTGGATTGACTTTGTCCGCGGGAAGCTCGTATGCGACATCGCCTCTCGTTACGGGGAAAGTCTATGCGCCGACCTATGCGAGCCCGACTCCGGTTACTATGACGAATGCGATCAGCGATATGCAGAGCGCCTATACTGATGCGCAGGGAAGAACCGATCCGACAGCCACCGAACTCGGCGCGGGAAACATCGGCGGACTCACGATCGCTCCCGGTCTCTACAAATGGGGCACGGGCGTCACCATCCCCTCAAACGTTACACTCTCCGGAGGCGAGAACGATGTCTGGATCTTCCAGATAGCGCAGACGCTCACCGTAAGTTCCGGTGCGCACGTCATACTCTCGGGCGGCGCGCAGGCGGCGCATATTTTCTGGGTTGTTGCCGGACAGACAACGATCGGCACGACGGCGATATTCAACGGAAACATATTGGATCAAACAGCGATCGTAATGAACACGGGCGCAACATTGCACGGGAGAGCCTTGGCACAGACCGCAGTGACGCTTGACTCGAACTCTGTCACCTTTCCTAACTTTGAGACAGTGGTAGTAACTCCACCTCCTCCAGTCCCGCCGCCAACACCGACCCCTGCTCCTGCCATGTGCGAATATCCGGCTCCGCCACAGAGCTGTAGTTATGTGAATGGCTCGAGCTACAACACGACAACACACTGCGGCATGATCTTGAGCTGTCCGACTGGAGTAACTCCGGTTCAAAATAATCCGCCGGTGTATTCAAACCCGATTGTCGGCGCATCAAATGTTTCTTCCGTTCTTATTTTCAGCAAGCTCGTCCGAACTATTGCAGTCAATCTCGGACAAGGCAGCCGCGACCCGAATGTAAAAATCCTCCAGCAATTCCTGATATCACAAAACAAAGGCTCTGCCGCCGTGGCTTTGTCGGATGCGACGGCGACCGGCTATTTCGGTGTCCTGACCCGCGCCGCACTCGCTGAATTTCAGGCAAGTGTCGGGATCAGTCCCGCTCTCGGAAATTTCGGACCAATCACCCGCGCATACGTTAGTGCGAATTATTAAATCCTCTACGATTTTGCCTTGGCCTTTTGGATGATTATCGGCTCGGGTTCTATCTCGATGCCGAAAGTGTTTTTGACTTGTTCTTGGATGAAACGGACGAGTTTGAGTAATTCTTCCTGCGTCGCTCCGCCGGTATTGACGATGACGAGAGCGTTATTGGGATAGAGCAGGAGCCGGCCGAATTTCTTGCCCTTCAGTCCGAGCGTATCGATGAGCCAGCCCGCGCCGATCTTGACCTTTGTTTTTGAGACAGGAAAGGCGACGATATTGGGAAAATTCTTCTCCAGTTTTTTGTGATGCACACTCGTGACGAACGGATTCTTGAAGAATGATCCGACAGAGGCGATATCGCGCGGATCGGGCAGTTTGCTCGCGCGGATGGCGATGATGGCTTCGCGTATCTGTCCCAGAGTCGGCTTCGCAATTCCCTTCTCGATAAAATACTTCTTCACTCCCGGATAGTCGGGAGCTGCAGGATTCCGTCGCGAGAGTTTGAGCACGAGCGAGGTGATAATGTATTTTCCTTTTGCCTCTCGCTTAAAAATGCTGTCGCGATAGCCGAACTTGCAGTCCTTGTTCTTGAACGTCCGCATCTTCCCTGTTTTGATATCGAATGCTTCGAGCGAGACAAGGACGTCTTTCGTCTCGGCACCGTATGCGCCGACATTCTGTATGGGCGTGGCGCCTGCCGTTCCGGGAATAGCCGAGAGCGCTTCGAGGCCCGAGAGGCCGAGCTTGACCGTCCGTGCGACGATGCCGTCCCAATTCTCTCCCGCGCCGACTTCGATATTCGCCGAAGTCTTATTCTCGGAAATAATTTTGAACCCTTTGACCTCGATCTTGAGAACGAGCCCGCGGAGCGTTCCGCCGCTGGGGAATATGGTATTCGACCCTCCGCCGAGGACGATGACGGCGAGGCCCTTTTTCTGCGCGAAATGATAAGCCTTTTTCAGGTCGGCGACGCTTTTCGCCCGGGCGAAATAGCGGGCAAAGCCTCCCATCCGGAAGGTCGTGTGTCGCGCGATATTCACATCCTCCTCTATCTGCATACTTGCAAGTATATCATATATGATATAAAATGTGGAACATGAATACGATCAAGGAGAGCGAACAGGAGAAGATCGGCTACCTCATCCGGACGCTGCGCGAATCGCGCGGACTCACGCAGGGAGAACTGGCGAAGGCCCTGAAGACCTCGCAGAGCGCCGTCGCACGCATGGAGAACGGCGATCAGAATTTCACCATGGACCAGTTGAGTCGTGTGAGCACGGTGCTCGACCGCAAGATTCTCTCCATCTCCGACTCTATTGATTTTGAAGTGAAGGGCGGCAAGAAATTGCACGGTTCTATCGCGACGAATTTCTCCAAGAACGGCGCCGTCGCTCTCATTCCCGCCGCACTCATCAATCAAGGCACGACGATATTGCACGGCATCCCTCGTATCGAAGAAGTGAATCGCCTATCCGAAGTCCTCGCCGAGATCGGCGTCGGCATCAAATGGATCGGCCAGAACTCCGTCGAGATAACTCCGCCGAAAGAATGGAATCTGAAGAAACTCGCCGGCAATTCCATCCGCAAGATCCGCGTCGGACTCTATCTTTTCGGCGCGCTCGGCAAACATTTGAAGGCTTTCGACTTGCCACACTCCGGCGGCTGCAAGATGGGCAAACGCACTATCGCCGCACAGGAATACGCCCTCGCCGCCCTCGGTTTGAAAATAAAAACTGACGAGAACGTCTACCACGTCTCGAGCAAGAAACTCGGAGGCGCTGACATCACGCTCTATGAGTCGAGCGATATGGGCGCTATCAATACCCTCCTCCTTGCTGCGCAGATCCCCGAGAAGACGATCATCCGTTTCGCTCCGCCGAACTATCAGGTGCAGGAAGTCTGTTTCTTTCTCGAGAAACTGGGCGTGAAGATCGACGGCATCGGTACTTCGACGCTCACCGTCATGGGCCTGCCGAAGATCGCGCAGAAGATCGAATACCACAACAGCGAAGACCCGATCGAAGCGATGATGTTCCTCTCTGCCGGCATCGTTACGAATTCGACGCTCACGGTCACCCGCGCGCCGATCGACTTCCTCCGCCTCGAATTGCTCAAACTCGAAAAAATGGGGCTCAAGTACAAGATGAGCAAGGTCTACAAATCCTACAACGGCCGCACGGACCTCGTCGACATCACCGTCTCCCCTTCGACGCTCCGCGCCCTGCCCGACAAGATCCATTCACAGCCATATCCGGGCATTAACGTCGACAACCTGCCCTTCTTCGTCCCCATCGCCACACAGGCCAAGGGCACGACGCTCGTCCACGACTGGATGTGGGAGAATCGCGCCATTTATTTCACCGAACTGAATCGTCTCGGAGCGAAAGTCACGCTTGCCGATCCGCACCGTGCATTCATCGAAGGCCCGACGAAGTTGAAAGGCGCCCAAGTCGTCTGCCCTCCCGCCCTTCGCCCTGCCATGATCATTCTCATCGCCATGCTCGCCGCCGAAGGTACGTCCACCCTGCGCAATATTTATTCCATCGCCCGCGGCTATGAAGACGTCGCACTCCGTCTGAACTCTATCGGCGCCGATATCAAGGTCATGCGCGGCATATAGTCATGAAGATACTCTCGATCGAAACATCCTGCGACGAGACATCGCTCGCCGTCCTCGAAGTCACCGGTACAAAGACTGCGCCGAAATTCAAAGTCCTCGCCCACCAGATCGCATCCCAAGCCGCCATGCATGAACAGTATGGCGGTGTCTTCCCTGCAATGGCAAAGCGTGCACACGCGAAAAACCTGATTCCCCTCTTCAAGAAAACATTGAAAGAGGCAGGTTTTTCGATTTCAAAATTGAAAAATCAAAATGAAAAATTTGAATCAAAAACAGCCAAAAAAATTAAAAATATCCTCGAGAAACACGAACAAGAACTGCTCGAACAATTCGTAAAAGAGATTCCGAAATTTAAAAAACCGGACATCGACGCCATCGCCGTCACCGTCGGCCCCGGACTCGAGCCTGCGCTCTGGGTCGGCATCAACTTCGCCCGCGCTCTCGCCGCCGCCTACGACCTCCCCATCGTTCCCGTGAATCACATGGAAGGCCATTTCTTCTCCATACTTCCGCAAAAGGACAAGAAAACTTTCGATATGAAGGCGCTCAAATATCCGGCACTCTCTCTCCTCGTCTCCGGCGGACACACGGAAATAGTTCTCTCGAAATCTTTGGGCAAAT
>CALRHN010000040.1 GCA_943359425.1 Candidatus Nomurabacteria bacterium
AGAATAATTTCGGCATGCAGATCATATTCTCTGCGCCCGAGCGCGACACGACGGCACCCGTTTTCAGTCCCGATCCGCGCGTAACGCAGGAACTGCTCGCGAGCGCTCTCACGGACGTCATCGTTCGCCTGCCGAAACCTGCCGAAATATTGCCCGAAGTCACCGTGGCAAAAGTCGTCTCCCTCGAAGAGATGATCGGTACGCTCTCGGACCGCATCGAGCATCATCTCTCGCTCTCATTCCAAGAATTCTCAAAGAATTCCGACCCGAATGCGACAGAGAAGGAGAAGAAAGTCTACACGATCGTTTCATTCCTCGCCTTGCTCGAACTGGTGCGCGGAGGACTCGTCGATTGTTTGCAGAACGATGCCTACGCCGACATTTCCATTACTAAAGAAGAAATACCTGCATAATATGGACACAGAACTCACGCTCGAATCAAAAATAGAAGGAATACTTTTCGCAAAAGGCGATCCCGTAACGGTTGCCGAACTTGCGAAATGGCTCGGCACGTCAAAAGACGATGTTACGAACGCGCTCGCAAATCTCGAAACGAACCTCGCCGGTCGCGGTATAACGCTCGTGCGGAAAAATGACGAACTGATGTTGGGTACGAATCCGCTCCTCACAAACGTGATCGAAACATTGCGACGTGAAGAATTGTCGAAAGAACTCTCCCGCGCATCGGTAGAGACACTCGCCATCATCATGTACAAGAACGGCGTGACGCGCAGCGAGATCGACTATATCCGCGGCGTGAATTCGAGCTTCATCTTGCGCAACCTCGCCATTCGCGGTCTCGTCGAGAAAGTTCCGTATCCGGGAGACAATCGCAAATTCGTCTACCGTCCGACATTCGAGCTCTTGCAGAATATGGGAGTGAACTCGATCGAAAAATTGCCGGACTATGCGCGATTTCACGAGACGCTCTCCGCCGCATTCAAAGACATGAGAAAGATCGCAGTCGAAGACGGCGAAACTCTTGCCGACTAATATGCCTGCGCTCGCATTCACGAAGAAAGCATACTGGCTCTGCCTCGTTTTTCTGACGCTCTCCCTCCTTTTCTTTTGGACGAAAACGATCACTGATCGTACCTATGAGCAATCCAAGGAACGCGAGGCCATCTATGAAAAAACTTTCGGCACACTGCCGCTTGAGACCAAGATTGCTTATGTCTACGATCTCACTGATGAGCGCGCTATATATGCCAAGAATGAAAAAATTCTTGCTCCGCTCGCATCGTTTACAAAACTGATGACAACGGTCGTTGTCTTCGAAAATATTTCCAAGAATTCCACTATTACACTCTCTGATGACGCACTTTCAACAGAAGGAGAGTACGGACTGGTGGTGGGAGAGAAGTGGAGGGCGAGCGACCTCGCGCGATTCATGCTCATCGCGTCTTCGAACGATGCGGCACACGCTCTTGAACTCGCCACTGCGTCTCCTGCATCATTCGTATCTGCGATGAATCGCAAGTCGGCCGAGCTCGGACTCTCCATGCATTTCAAGAATGAAACGGGACTCGATCTTGAAACCGCCGAAGAAAGCGCATTTGGTTCGGCCGAAGATTCTGTCAAATTGTTCGCATACGCCCTCAAAACATATCCCGACATTCTCTCTGCGACGGGACATCCTTCACTCACTGTTACTTCCGAGAGCGGCACCGTGCATACGGTCGACAATACTGATCCGATTCTCGCATCTCTGCCTTCGCCGATCGCTTCGAAGACCGGATATACGCTCCGTGCCGGAGGCAATCTGTTGGTGGCATTCTCGCTGGAGGGGCATACGATCATAACCTGTGTTTTGGGATCGAGTCAGGACGGGAGATTCTCCGATACGCTCGCTCTGGCCTACGCTTCAGAGCTTTATTTTTCCGATTTACGCGCGCATGGATTATAATAGACCGATATGTTGAACGAATCGAAAAAAATCGCAAAGAAATTGCTGCCCGGACCGCTTGTGAGCCTCTATCATACAATGCGCGGATATTGTGCCGCGCTCTGGTTCGGATTCCCATCCAAACAGATGGTTGTTATCGGTGTTACGGGAACGAAAGGGAAGACAACGACGGCGAACTTCATCTGGAGCGTTCTCGAATCCGGCGGACATAAGGCCGGCCTCATCGGAACGGCGAACATTCGCATCGGCCGCAAGGAAGATCTCAACTACTATCACATGACGATGCCGGATGCTTTCATCCTCCAGTCGCTTTTGCGCAAGATGGTCAAGCACGGATGCACACACGTCGTTCTCGAAGCGACGTCGGAGGGTCTCAAACAGGGACGTCATACCGGAATCGCATTCGATGTTGCTGTTTTCACGAATCTCACTCCTGAACATCTTCCGTCGCATGGCGGAAGCTTTGAAAAATATCGCAACGAAAAATCAAAGCTCTTTAAATCGCTCGCACACAGCCCCGAGAAAATGATCGGCGGCAAGAAGATTCCGAAAGCAATCATCGTGAACGCCGATGCGGCAGAAAGCGACTACTTCCTGCAGTTTCCTGCCGGACACAAAGCAACATTCGGCATCAATGCCGGAGAATTCAGAGCGAACACTATTACGAGCACGCAAGAAGGAGTTGATTTTACCCTGGGCTCGCACAACTATCACATTCCCATGCTCGGGAATTTCAATGTCTACAATGCACTGCCAGCCATCATCATCGGCGAACTTCTAGAGATTCCGCTCGCGCGCATCATCATCGGCATTTCGAGCCTCTCCGTCATTCCCGGCCGCATGGAGCGCATCGAAGAAGGGCAGGATTTCACCGTTATGGTCGACTATGCTCACGAGAAGGTGAGTATGCATGCCGTGCTCGACACAGCCAAGAGCATAGTTCGCGACGATCAGGCCATTATCGTCCTTCTTGGTGCAGAAGGCGGAGGTCGTGATACTGCGAAGCGCGCTCTTATGGGAGAAGCGGCGGGGACCAAGGCAACCCATGTTATAGTCACTAACGTCGATCCCTACGATGATGACCCGAAGACAATCGCCGAAGACATTGCTCGTGCCGCAGAGAGCGTCGGAAAGAAACGCGGCAAAGATCTCATGGTTATTCTCGACAGAGGCGAAGCGATCGCCGAAGCATTCCGTCGCGCGAAACGGGGCGATGTCGTCCTCATCACGGGCAAGGGCGCTGAACAGTCCATGATCATCGGCGGAGAGAATGTTCCGTGGGACGATCGAACTATCGTGAGAAACTTACTCCGTAAAAATAAATAATTCTGTATGATAACCAACCTCGCCGTCATCGTCGCACCATCGCTCATAGCATTTCTCATCGGAATCCTCATCACTCCGCATCTTACTGATTTCCTCTATCGCAATAAATATTGGAAGAAAGTAAGTGTCGGCAAGACGATTGATGGAAGGGAAGCGACGATCTCGAATAAAATTCATAACGACGAAGAACGCAAGACGCCGCGCATGGGCGGCCTCGTCGTCTGGGTGAGCGTCCTTCTCACGACGCTCGTCTTCTGGCTCATGCCGGCACTTATCGATAACCACCAGCTCGGCAAGGCGAATTTTTTGAGCCGCAATCAGACGTGGTTGCCACTCTTCTCTCTCATTGTCATGTCACTCGTCGGCATCGTCGACGATTATCTCGTTATCAAAGGACGCGGCAAGTATATTGGCGGGGGATTATCGCTTCGCACGCGGCTCGTCTTTGTTCTCGGTATCGCTACTCTCGGCGCGTTCTGGTTCTTCTTCAAGCTGGGATTTGGAGACATTAGCATACCGCTCGTCGGCGTCTTTCACATGGGCATGTGGTTTATTCCATTTTTCATATTTGTCGTTCTCGCGACCTACTCGGGAGGAATCATCGATGGTGTCGATGGGCTCGCCGGCGGAATATTCGCCGTCATCTTCTCTTCATACGCCATCATCGCCTTTGCCCACAATCAGATCGATCTTGCCGCATTTTGCATGGTCATCGTCGGCGGACTGCTTGCCTTTCTCTGGTTCAATATTCCGCCGGCGCGATTCTTCCTCTCTGAGACGGGCACAATGGGACTCACGGTGACGCTTGCCGTCGTCGCATTTCTTACCGGCGGTATTGCCGTTCTGCCGCTCGTCGCATTTCCTCTTGTCATCACGACCGGTTCGAGTGTCATCCAGATACTGTCGAAACGTTTCCGCAACGGCAAGAAAGTTTTCATCGTCGCACCGCTCCACAATCATTTCCAAGCAAAAGGTTGGCCGCCATATAAAGTCGTCATGCGCTACTGGGTCATTTCGGTATTCTTTGCGAGCGCAGGAATTATTCTCGCCCTTATCGGATGAAACAAGCTTCTCTTACAACTAAAAAAGAGGGTCGCTCCATCGACAAGATATTCGCGACCATTCTCGCCATCATTCTCGTCGGCGGATTGCTCATGTTCATCTCCGCTTCGCTCGGCGTTCTCGCGAAGAACGAATCCAAATTCTACGGCATTCTCTTGTCCCAGCTCGTTTTCGGACTCTGCGGCGGATTGATCGCCCTCTTTCTCGTCTCGAAGATCCCATATTTGTTCTGGAGAAAATATGCCCTCATCATCTTCCTCGGAACCATCGGGCTCACACTTCTCGTCTTCGTTCCAGGCCTCGGGCTCTCGCATGGCGGTGCGCGCCGATGGCTTACGCTCGGATTCACATCCATTCAGCCTGCAGAACTCCTCAAATTCGGTTTCATCGTTTATTTCGCAGCATGGCTCTCGTGGGCAAAAGGACGTGTTAAGAATCTCAAATACAGCATCCTGCCGCTCACCATCATGCTTGCTGTTATTGCCGCCGTCCTTCTCAAACAGCCCGACACGAAAAGCCTCATTCTCATCATCGTCACGGGATTCACCATGCTCTTCGTCTCCGGCGTTCCGTGGAAATATATCC
>CALRHN010000041.1 GCA_943359425.1 Candidatus Nomurabacteria bacterium
TCATTTGGAGATAATACGTCGTCTTCAGTCCCTTGCTCCATGCCGTCGAGTAGATATTCATGACTTCGTCGATATCGCGGACGTCGAGATACATATTGCGCGAGATAGCCTGATCGATCCATTTCTGCGCACGGGCGGCGACTTCGACGAATGCGTATGCGGATGTTGAGAATGATGTCTTGTAGATGCGCTTGATCGCGTCCGGAATGCCGTCAATGTGCTGGATGTCGCCGTGATTTTCGAGGATCTGATTCTGATACTTGTCCCATGCGCCGATGGCGCGCAAGTCGTTCACGAGGTTCGGATTTACTTCGAGATATTTACCGGAGATCTTGTTGCGAGAGAACATCTGCGCGAAGCGCGGATCAATGCCCGGCGATGTACCGGCGACGAGGCCGATGTTGGCGTTCGGCGCAACGGCGAGAACGGTCGAGTTGCGCATCCCTTTGCGGACTTTCTTGCGGAGCGCTTCCCAGTCGAGTTCGGGAATGCCGCGGACACTGCCGGTCGGGACGGAGAGTTCCGTGCCGCGCTCTTTGACGAGGAGTTTCAGCGTATCGATCGGGACGAGACCGCGGGACCAGCCGGAGCCTTCGAAGTTTTTGTATGAACCGTGCTCTCCTGCGAGACGCGCGCTCTCATCGATGGCCATATAGCTGATGAATTCGAACACTTTGTCGACAAAATCATGCGCAGCGGAATCTTCGTATGAATATCCGAGTTGTTCGATCGTGTCGGAGAGCCCCATGAGTCCGAGACCGAGGGCGCGGTTCTCTTGGTCGGCGCGGCGGGCTTCCGGAATCGGCGGCTGATTCACGTCGATGAGGTTATCGAGCTGGTGAATGGCGAGACGAACGGATTCTTCGAGACGCATCCAGTCGAGCTGTTTGGCGACGAGGTGTTTCGGAAGATTGATTGAGATAAGGTTGCAGACAGCGACGTTGTCTTTGTTCTGTGGAAGCGTGACTTCGGTGCAGAGGTTCGATGCATGAATCGTACCCGTATTGTTGTTGAGGGCGCGGACATTGATCGTGTCTTTCCAGGTGAGCCACGGATGCGACGTGGTCTGGAGCGAAACGAGAATATTTTTGTACTGCTGACGCGCAGGCATTTTCTTCCAGAGATCCATCTCCCCCGCCTCGGCCTTGTCACAGTATTCCTGATAGCGCTTCGAGAATGCAGTGCCGTAGAGTTCGACGAGGTCGGGCGTTTCTTTCGGGTCGAAGAGATACCAGTCGCGGTCTTCCGAGACGCGCTTCATGAATTCGTCCGATATATAGACGGCAGTGTTCGCCGTGCGCGTGCGACGATAGTCGTCGCCGGCATTCTGTTTGAGATCGATAAAGTCCTGAAAATCATAGTGCCAGTTCTCCATGTAGAAACAGAGTGCGCCTTTCTTCTTGCCGCCGCGTTGAACGGCGCGAACTGCGGAGTCGATGATGTGCATGAATGGCACGGGACCGGATGAGACGGTGTTGTTGGATTTGAGCATGGAGCCGTTCGCACGAAGTTTCGTAACGGCAAGTCCGATACCGCCGGTGGCTTTCGAGAGCATGAGAACGTCGGAGACGGTTTTGCCGATATGCGCCATGTCGTCTTCGATCTGCATCAGATAGCAGTTCGAGAGCGACGAGCGCGTCGTGCCAGCACCGATATTCGTCGAGCCTGCGGAGAGATATTCGAGACGGGACATCTTGTCGTAGAATTTCTTCGCCCATTCGTCAGGCTTCGCCTCGTTCACGGCCATTGCCATGGCGATACGCATCCAGAAATATTGCGGAGTCTCGAGCGGATGCGTTTCCGGATCTTTGATGAGGTAGCGGTTGAGCATGGTGGAAGCACCCGAGTATCTATAGAGTTCGTCGCGCTCGATTTTCAAGTAGCGGCCGAGTTCGTCGAGGTCGAATTTTGCTTTCAAGCGCTTGTCGAGGAGGCCGAGTTCGACACCGAAACGGATGTAGTGTTGGAAATGCGCCTTGTGCATTGTCACGAGCTCTTCTTTCGTGTCGTAAGAACCGAGAACGCGCTTGTACATCGTCTTCAAGAGCAGTCGCGTCGCGATCTTGTCGTAGTCGAGGTCATGCTGGGCGTTCTGAAGGGCGGCATTGATGGTCGCTTGGTCCATTTCTTCCGTCGTGATGCCATCGTAGATCGTGAGATGCGTTTCCGTCGCGATCTTCGTGACTTTTTCGATCGGATTGGCGAGGCCGATGCAGGCATTTTCGATCGAACGATTGATCCGATCGGCATTCCATGGCTCGCGCGTACCGTCTCTTTTTGTGATTGAGATGCTCATACTTGATAAAATTTCTTAGGCCTCTGCGCCAGCCGTGGAGCGACTCCGCAGAGGATTTTGATAAACTTGGAGATACATTGTAACAGTCAGAAAATCCCTCCGCAATGGGGATTACGCCAAAATTTCGGCAAAAGGGAGGCGATGAAACGAAAGCAATCTCCTGTCTATGCCTCCGCCAAACTGACGAGCAATTGCTTGCTGAAAAATCGCCTATTCAGGCGATTTTTCAGCAGAACCAATGAAGAAATTTTGGAGAATTTAGGGCAAGACCCCGATCGCCCCGCCATGAGTGAGCATCCACACTGCTCCGGCAATGACGACACAGCTGAGGATAAGAGCAAAGGCTAAAAATTGGAATTTTCTTCGGCGCATATTATTTTCGGATGCCCTCTTTCTCAAGACGAGTTTCTAGTACTTCAAGTTTTTTGAGTATTTCAGTCGTCTGTATCTGTGCTTTGACATTGATTTCATAATCGGCTTCGGCGCGGAGTTCGGAGTGGCGATTCTGGAGATTTTGGCCAATCATGATGAGCGGCATGAGGAATATTTGAATCATGTTGGAGATAAAGAGCCAGAATGCAAAGGCCGGGAACGGATCAAATCGCAGTAGGGCAGGAGCAAAGATATTCCACGACAGCCACGATGCCGTCCAGATGAAGATGATGAGGAAGAATCCCATCGTTCCGATGTGATCGGTAATAAAAAGGGCGAGATGATCGAGCTTGGAAAGGCTTTCCTTGTGCTCGCGATTCACATTGCGGATGTGTGTTTGATCCATGGGAGTAGTATAACAAAATCTGCTATCACTTCATACACTTTTTACAAAGGCCGAAAAGCTCGAGTGAGTGCTCCTGTATCGTCTTGAAGTTCGATGAGTGTCGAAGAATTTTTTTGCCGATCGCTTCGACGTCGCACACGTCGAAATCTTCCATTGCGCCGCAGGAGGTACAGACGATGTGGTGATGATGCGGATCTGCGAGTTCAAAATGCACGGCATCGCGATGCAGATCGACGCGCTTCACCAATGTATGTGCTTCAAACGATGCGAGTGTTCTATATATAGTCACGGGATCAATGCCTGACTTCCCCACTTTCACATGAATCTCTTCCGCAGTCATGGGTCGCGAAGATTTCGAAAGCGCGGCGAGCGTCGCGAGCCGCGCCGGTGTCACTTTGAGCTTCGCCTCGCGAAGAATTTTTTTGAAATCAGTCATACGCTAGACAAATCGGGTAATGATGAATATGAACAGAGTGCCGAAAACGGTGAGTGCGATCGTCTTCCATGAGCTGTGTTTACTGTGCGCTTCGGGTAATATGTCGGACGCGCCGATATAGAGGAGGAATCCAGCGAAGAATCCGAGGTAGAGAATGAGGAATTTTGCCGGAACGTGGAAGAAGAGCGTCGACGCGGCACCGACGACAGGCGTGAGGGCGTCGAGGAGGAGAAACCATTTCGCCCGGCCTATACTGTTCTTATTGATGAGCATCAAGGTCACCGTATTCATACCGTCGGTAAAATCGTGAGCGATGACGGCGATGGCGACGAGGATACCGACGGCTGGAGAGACTTGGAATCCGAGTCCGATGCCAACACCATCCATGAAACTGTGGCCGGCGAGGGCGAATGCAGAGAGGACGCCGACGTGCGGATGCTTGTGATCGGCATATTCGTCTTCGTGCGCATGGTGTATGACGATGAGTTTCTCGAGGATATGGAAAAGCAGGAAGCCGACAACGAGGGCGATCATAGCATAGACTGGCTCTATTCCTGTATCGGCAAGTTCGCTGATGATTTCAGGGAATATGTCGAACGCCACGACGCCGAGCAAGACGCCCGCCGTGAATCCCATGACGAGATGCAAGCGGTCTTTATGTCTGATCGAGAAGAGTCCTCCGATCGAGGTGGATATGAATGTCGCTATCGAGAGCAGGATAAGTTCCATACGGGATCAAGCGTATCACAAATGCAAATCATTTGCAAGTAAGTGCGTGTGGATAAAAAAACTCCCCATCGATAATCGACGGGGAGGCGGAGATTTCTAAAACCTCCGAAACTTTTCATGCGGTTTTCTTTTCCACCACTAACAGCCAACCGGAGAAACTGTCATAAGGTCCACTCTTGTTCACGGTATCAATTACCCTTTTCCCATCAGCGAACGATACGGCGAGGTAAGCGTTCTTGAAGGAACCGGTCTTCTCAACCGCCACGGCATCTTTTTCCCGAAATTCCGCCGGAATATTTTCCGGAGAAAGCACGGCCATCGCTCCGAACAGATAGGCTGATGCATGTTCACAGATGGCGTAACCCCGCTCTGCGGCATATTCCTCTTCCCTGCCCTCTTCGACATCGATAGTAACCGGGAGGAACCAAATGCGCCGGCGCTTATTACTCGACCTCAAGTTGGCGGAGTAAACCGGTTTACCAACGCGGTTGTACTGTCCCCGCTTGATTGCGGTCTCAATATTGGTAATGGGATCCACAATGATGGAGTATGTCCCATCATTGTGCTTGCGGAGCTTTGCT
>CALRHN010000042.1:0-1256 GCA_943359425.1 Candidatus Nomurabacteria bacterium
AATATCGGCGAGCGTGAACGGGTCGGGGCTTTTTTCTTGTCCAGAAAGGGCGACCCGCATGGGCCAGAGGACTTTACCGCGGCCGGCTTCTGTCGCATATTCCCAGATCGCCGCTTTGATGGTGAGAGCATCCCATTCCGAAACAGGTTGGAGAAGTTCGATTAGTCGGGAGAGATGCATTCCGGTTTCTCCCGCGCCGCTCTCTTTGGGAACGAGAATCGCTGCATGGTATTGCGGCGCAGCAAAATAGTAAGCTAGTTCTCCCGCTTCTGCCATAGTTTTGAGGTCGCCAAATTTCGTTATATGCTCGAGGAGTGTCGGAGTGAGTTTCTTCAGCTTCTCTTCTGAATAGTTCGTGAGGTTTTTAATAGATTCAGGAAGCCATAGTGTCATTAGAGATACAAGTTTTTCTTGCGGCAGGCGTTTCATATGCTCCTTGTTCATCCAGTCGAGCTTCTCTTCGTTGAATCCCCCGCCGCTTTTGTGAATCTTCGCGATATCAAAACGCTCGATCAGTTGTTCTTTCGTAAATATCTCTTCTTCTCCGCCCGGATTCCAGCCGATGAAGGCGAGGAAATTCATCATGGCAGACGGAAGATATCCTTCGTCTCGGTATTCCAGAATATCCTTCGCGCCGTCGCGCTTGCCGAGCTTTTTCTTGCCACCTGCGGCCATGATCGGCGGAAGTGTCGCAAATGCCGGACGCTCTATGCCGAACGCCTCGTAGAGAGACAGGAATTTCGGCGTCGAAGAAATGAATTCATCGGCGCGCATGATATGCGTCACACCCATTTCGAGGTCATCTATGATGTGGGCAAAGTTATATGTCGGATATCCGTCGCTCTTGATCAAGATGAAGTCATCCAATGCTTCAGGTCCAGCAGTGAGTTTGCCTCTGACCAAATCTTCCCACTCGGACGATTTCACGTCGGCGACTTTGAAGCGCAATGCCTGCGTGCCGTCCCATGTCGGCGGATTCTCGGGTCGATGATCGCGATATAGAAAAGGCCTGTTCGCCGCCTGTGCTTCGGCGCGAAATTTTTCCAATTCTTCGGAAGTATATGGATCGGCATAGGCACACCCATTGTCGATGAGTATCTGCGCGTATTTTTTATACGAATCGAGTCTTTGTGATTGGAGATAGGGCGCATGCGGCCCGCCGATGTCAGGGCCTTCATTCCATTCTATGCCGAGCCATTTCAATGATGCGATGATATGTTCGATAGAGCCTGCGACTTCACGTTCCTTGTCGGTGT
>CALRHN010000042.1:1266-4180 GCA_943359425.1 Candidatus Nomurabacteria bacterium
TCGGTGTCTTCGATGCGCAGGATAAAAGTTCCGTTATTCTGGCGCGCAAAGAGCCATGCATAGAGCGCAGTTCGCACGCCGCCGACGTGCATATAGCCGGTAGGACTGGGGGCAAAACGAGTAACGATTTGTTCTTTATTCACAAGGAGATTTTAACAAATTGGAGCGCATTCGGCGAATTGACAAATTCAATCAAGTATTGCAGATATTTTCTGCGCAATATATTTGGCATCCCGTGACACGCCGGCCAAGTGCGATGAGCTCTTGCTGTGATGCCAGCGGAGATTTATGAGATAGAGTCCGGAAATATTCGACACTCCCCTCTTCACTTTCTTCGGATCGAATTCGTCGACCTCTATGAGAGAGAAATCGTCGACAAATCCCGTAGCCCAGATAATAGTTTCGATATCACGCAGCGGAATAGCAAGATTCTTGCAGAAAATCGTCCCATCTTTTATTCCGACAAGTTCACCAACTGTTTTGATCCGATGGTTGCCGAGTAATTTTTTAATATCGAGACCGACAGCCTTGCCCTTCGTATACCATACGGCAAGCGATCCCAGGACGGATTTTTTCGGAAGATGCGCGAGTCCGAGACGATATGCCAGCCATTGATGCAGGTGCGTACTCCCGACACTCTTGAGTTTGCCTTTGTATGAGAAATACACGTGTCGTCCCGAGAGAGCGACCTCTTCGGCTATTTCTGCGCCCGAGTTGCCGCCTCCGACGACGAGAACGGAACCCGTCGGAAGTTCTTCGGGATTCTTGTACTCACTACTGTGGATCTCGAGGACCGAGTCTCCAATATTTGCGGCGAGGGCAGGAATGAATTCGCGATGAAAGGGCCCTGTCGCAACAACAACGCTCTTTGCGTAATAGAGAATTCCTTTTTCGCTACCGATTATGAATTCACCATTTCTTTTTGAAATGCTCGTGACTTTCGTATTGAAAATAGGCTGCAAGCCGAACTGCTGCGCAAACAATGCGAGATAGTCGGCAACCTCGTCTTTGGTCGGACGCTTCCTCTTGTCACCGGAGAAATGAAAATCTTCGAGATGGCTGTACTTGGCAAATGAATCGAGCTCGAGAGAGTCGTAGCGATTCTTCCATGAGGATCCTATTTCGGGACCTTCATCGAGAATGAGAAAATCTTCTTTTCCCATCTCTTTGAGATAGCGCGCAACGGAGAGTCCCGCTTGTCCGGCACCTATGAGTATCGTGGAGAAGGAACGCTCGGCCGAACTATTGTTCATGAGAGAGTCCTATGGCGACCAATTCATTCGCAATGGCAACGGCAGCGTCGCGACGGGCGAATGCTTCCGTGCCCTTCTTCATGTTTTCAAGCATTGAAGGCGTTTTGAAAATGCGCTCGATCTCGGAGCAGAGTATCGTCGGCGTGAGATTCGCTTCTTCGACGACGATACACGCGCCGCTCCGTGCATAATTGAAGGCATTATTGCGCTGATGATCACCGTTCGTATTCGTGATCGGCACAATGATGGACGGGATTCCCCATGAAGCAATTTCAAACAGCGTTGATCCAGCGCGCGAGATGATGAGCGATGATGCACCTGCGATCATCTTGAGGGCGAGCGGATTGAGAAAGCCGAATGATTTGTATCGGTCGGCATGCGGATGGTCTTTCAAAACGATGCTCACGCGATCGTTCACGCTCGTAAGATTGTTTGTGCCGGTTTGGTGGACGACCTGATAACCGTTAAGAATAACTGGCAGTGAATCGATAACCGTGTTGTTAATGAGTTCAGCACCGAGCGACCCTCCCAAAATAGTGATGACGGGGATACTTGAATCGAGTTTCAAGTATTCAAATGCGCCTTCTTTCATTCCGCTTGAGATTTCCTGCCGTATGGGCTGTCCCGTCCACGCCGTTTTCTCTTTTGGGAAGTATTGTCCCGCTTCGTCGAACGATACAGCAATCTTCTTGGCGAATTTCGCAGACCATGCGTTCACGCGGCCAGGGACGGAATCTGATTCATGAATAACGACGGGAATGCGCAGTATGCGCGCCGCAACGACGGCGGGAAAGCTCGCATAGCCGCCTTTTGAGAAGACGACATCGGGATAAATAGCGAACATTTTTATGGTTGCGCCGATGATACCGAAGAATGTTTTGAAAAGATCCGTGAAATTCTCGAGAGATCGGTACGTACGACGCTTTCCCGCCGTGATCGAGATATACGTAATCCCATTCTCAAAAAGCGCCTTCTGGTCATACGGTCGGTCGCTCATATAGTAGAGTTTCGCCGAAACGATCTTCTCGCGGTCGATGACGGCTTCGAGTGCTTCCGCGACTGCGATGATGGGATAGAAATGTCCGCCGGAACCTCCGCCTGTAAAGAGAATTTTCATATTTTTGGATTAGGATTTTTTCTGAAACTTTGAAATCTGGAAAATAATGCCGACTGCGGCGAGCGATATCAAGAGTGATGTGCCACCTTGGGAAACGAATACGAGCGGGACGCCGGTCAGAGGAAAAACGCCTGTGATAGAAGCGATATTGAGGAATGACTGGGCCGTGATCAGTATAACAATTCCCGTCACTAGAAGTCTACTGAAGAGATCGGGAGACCGGTTCGCAATGCGGAATCCGCGCAAGGCGAAGGAGAGAAAGAGAATGATGCAGATGACGGCGCCGATGAATCCGAATTCTTCGCCTATGACGGCGAATATCGAATCCCCTTGCGGCTCGGGTAAATAGCTGAATTTCTGAATCCCCTGCCCGAATCCGCGCCCGAGCACTTGGCCGCTGCCGATGGCGATGAGCGACTGCTGAAGCTGATAGGACGAGCCTGCGGGATCGCTCGACGGATGGATGAATGTTACGACACGGCTGTGGAGATATGGCACGAAGAATGCGAGAGCGAGCAGTCCGACAACGGCAATACCGGCAAGG
>CALRHN010000043.1 GCA_943359425.1 Candidatus Nomurabacteria bacterium
CCTCGGTATGTAAATGACATCGTCGGAAACCCCGGCGACACGGGTGTCGCCTTCCGTCGCGATGGCGATGACGGGACCTTTGCGCGCGCGGATCTCCTGAATGTTGGAGACCATTTTCTCATGCATGCTGTCATCGAGGCAGATGGCAATCGTGGGGAAATTCTGGTCGATCATGGCGAGCGGGCCGTGCTTCATCTCCCCGGCGCCATAGCCTTCGGCGTGAACGTAGGAAATTTCTTTCAATTTAATCGCTCCCTCGAGCGCCGTCGGGAAATTATATTTGCGGCCGATATAGAGATAGTCGCGGAATGAAATGTATTTTTCTGCGAGTGTTTTTATGTCGCCGGACTGTTTGAGAAGTTCTTCGAGTTTTTCCGGCAGAGACATGAGGGCTTCGGCGATATCGCGGCCCACCGTCTGTGAGAGCGTGCGCTCGCGGCCAAGGAAGAGCGTGAAGAGGGCGAGGATGGAGAGCTGGGAAATGAAGGCCTTCGTCGAGGCGACGGCGATCTCGGGACCGGCATGGTTGTAGACGCCAGCATCGGTTTCGCGGGCGATCGTTGAACCGACGGCGTTCACGATACCGAGAGTGAGCGCGCCTTTGCGCTTCGCTTCGCGGATAGCTTCGAGCGTGTCGAGCGTCTCGCCCGACTGCGAGATGGCGAGAAGTGCCGTGTGTTCGTCGATGACGGGATTGCGATAGCGGAATTCCGACGCGACTTCGACTTCGACAGGAATGCCGGCAAATTCTTCGATCATGTATTCGCCGACGAGGCCGGCATAGTAAGCAGTACCGCAGCCGACGATGATGATGCGCTTGATGTCGCGGAGCTTGTCCTTCACATCTTCGAGTCCGCCGAGCTTGGCCATACCTTCTTCGACGAGCAATCGCCCGCGGAGCGTGTTGCGGACGACTTCGGGAGCTTCCATGATCTCCTTCATCATATAGTGATCGTGATCGCCTTTCTCTGCGGCGCCGACCGTCCATGTGACGGCGTCAGGGGTGCGTTCGATGCGGCGATTGTCGAGAGAGAATATGTCGTATTTGCCCGGCGTGACGATGGCGATCTCGCCATCGTTGAGATAGATGAGATTCTTCGTGTGGCGCAGAAGCGGCGTCGGATCGGAGGCGATGAAATTCTCATCTTCGCCGATGCCGAGTACGAGCGGAGAGCCCATGCGGGCGGCGATGATCTTGCCCGGTTCGCCGTCATGCATGATGGCGAGACCGTATGTGCCGCGCATATCTTTGAGAGCGCTCATGACGGCGGCCTCGAACGTTGTCTCTGTTTTCATCTTCTCGACGATCAGATTGCCAACGACTTCGGAGTCCGTATCGGAGACGAAGACATGTCCGAGTTTTTCAAGTTCAGATTTGAGTTCGCGATAGTTTTCGATGATGCCGTTGTGGACGAACCAGACATGCTGCTTGTCATCGGAATGCGGATGGGCATTTATTTCCGTCGGCGTGCCATGCGTGGCCCAGCGCGTATGCGCGATGCCTGCGGGACCGGAAAATCCGGCCGGTATTTTCTTCGCGAGATTCTCGACAGGGCCGACGGCCTTGATGACACCTGCCCCTGCGACGAAAATCCCCGCAGAGTCATATCCGCGGTATTCGAGGGCGCGCAAGCCGTCGATCAGAAGATCGGTCGTATTCCTTTTTCCCGTGTAAGCGATGATTCCGCACATGGAACTATCCTAGCACAGAAAAGGCGCCGACATCAAAGATGCGGAGGAGGCACAACGAAAGGCTAGATGAGACCGAACAAAAGAGCGAATGTGAAGAGAATGCCGATCACGCCCAAGACGGGGTGAATGCGATAGAGCACGATGTCGATCACCACCAATATGATAAAGGTGATGGAGCCGACGTGCTGGATCGAGGCAAGCACATGCGCCCAAATATTCTGTAATGTTGCGATCATGCAACTAGTATATCACTCCGTTTTTGGGAGAGCTAGAGGCATTTGACAGGGGTATGCGGAAGGGGTACGATGAGGGCGACAATTTTGTCCTTACTAAAAACTACGCCAAATGAAAGCTACTAGAAATTTTCATGTTACAACCGTTCCATTCAACGGCAAAAAGCTGAATGACACTGCAGTTGATATTGATATGGTTTTTATCCGTTATAAAGACGGCAATACCAGCATTCTTCTAAAAAAGGTCTGTGGATTCTGCAACGGGAAAAGAGTATTCTACGACAAAGAGCACGAGGACGCTGGAGCAGTTTGTTCCACATGCGGAGGTTACGGATCAGTTTGGGAAGAAGTTCCCCAAGAAAAAAAGAAGAAACTCGATATTCGGATAAGACGAGTATTCTCTCCGAGAAAACGTACTGCGTTGGTTGACCCCAATAGCAAACCTGTTAGTAGGCGGAAATTCTTGGGAGGTGGGAGACCTTCCCCTGCCGAAACCCCTACTGGATGAGAGAAAAGTCCAAAGCATATCGGATAAATTATGCCGAGAAATGTTGCTTACTGCTATATGAACGGAAGGTTTTAAAATAAAAAAAGAACGATCACACAATAGTGATCGTTCTTTTTTTACCCAAAATATTTTTATTTATCCCCTTCCTTCTTCGTGTGGCCGTGAGCGTCGACTTCGTAGGCCGTATTCTGCGCTTCGAAGAAATTCACGAGCTCGTAGACGTCCGTCGCAGTGGACATCCATTTCGCGGGATTCGTCACACCGTAGTGTTTCGGCATACCGAGCTCTTCGAGACGGCGGTCGGCGACGTATTTCACGTATTGATTCACGTATTCGCTGTTGAGGCCCAAGATTCCGTTCGGGAAAAGGTCGTGGTTATAGGCGACTTCGAGTTCGACACCTTCGATAACGACGTTTCTGATCTCTTCGGCGAATTCCGGCGTGAGGAGTTCGCTGTTCTCTTCGAGAATATTGAGGATGAGATTCATGCCGAATTTGAGGTGGAGCGATTCGTCGCGGATGACCCAGTTGATCATAGAGGCGAAGTTACGGAGTTTGTTGCGCTGGCGGAACGAGAGCACGACCATGAAGCCGGAATAGAACCAGATACCTTCCATGACGATATTCGTCGCGACAAGGTTTCTGATGAAGTCCTTCTTCCCTTCCGGCGTCTCGATATCGAGCGTGACTTCCGTCATGCGTTTCAGATATTTGTTTATGAAGTCTTCTTTCGCAACCATGGACGGCGTCGCGGTGTGGACTTTATAGATCTCCTCGCGGTTTACGGGGAATGTTTCGAGCACGTATTCGAATGCGATGCAGTGGTTCGCCTCTTCCCACATTTGTTTTGCGAGATAGATATGGCAGGCGGGAGATTTGAGATATGGATAGACGCCGAGAGCCAGCGCGCGGTTGACGATGAGTTCGGCAGGATTGAAGAAGGCCATCAGGAATTCGACGGCATGACGCTCGTCGTCCGTCATCTCGCCCCAGTCTTTCAAATCTTCACCGAGCGGGATCTCGTGCGGGAACCACGTGTTGCGCACTGCTTGGTTATAGAGATCGTACGCCCACTTGTATTTCATTGGGTGCAGAGATGTGTCTTTGGGTTCCGGTTTTCCGATAAGCATAAAGTATGTTCGAGCGGCGAGCGCTGAAAAATATAATAATAATCAAACTACTGGCATCCTTCGCACAAGAGGGCATCTTGGGGATCTTCTGGCGCGTGGATGGTGACTTGCGGTTCTACTTTTGCGATCTTAGCAAGTTCAGAGAGCGGTGCAAAGGGACGCTTTTCTTTTACGGGAGCTATCGGAGCGGAAGCTGCTGCGGACTCTTTCTTCTCTTCCTTCATCTCGGCTTTTTCATGAACATGGGCCGCAACCGGGACAAGTTCTTCCTCTGGGAATGGTGAAACGATCGGAGCAGTCTGCACTATTTCTTCTCTCTCCTCTTCCTTCACGAGAGCGGCAGCGACTTTGGCGCCAAAGAGCGAGGCGAATCCGCTCTTGCCGATGGCAGTCGCCTTGTTGACGTTCGTCGTCGACTGCTCGGCATTGTGTTTCGGCTTCATGTGGAGATAATACGTCGTCTTCAGTCCCT
>CALRHN010000044.1 GCA_943359425.1 Candidatus Nomurabacteria bacterium
GACACGATGCCGGACTTTCGATTCCTAATTCAACATACCTCTGAACATATAATTTTCCCGCCTTTCATAACAAAAAATTCTCTTACCAAGGAAGGCTCTTCTCCTGTCGCATATCGCATGTATTCGATTTCTATTCCGTGGTCTCCGATACCAATCTCACTTCGAAGCTCGTATCGCAGGTCTGGCAGACGTTCGAACGCATCAGTCCACCATTTTTTCAGAACGGCTCCCGTGAGGATGCCTCCTGTCTCGGGGGATATCTTCGCCGCGCGCGGGCTGGAATGGATCGCACCGTCTTCATAGAGAGCGAGCAAGGCTTCTATGTTTTTGCTGTTGAAGGCGTCTATCCACGCCTTTATTATTTCGCTGTTTTTCATTTTTTTCGGTTTTCTGGAATAGTAGCATCGTAAAAAGCCGCCCGCAAGGACGGCTTTTTACGATAGGTGTTTTCTATCTTGTTCCGATGAGATACTTCCGCGGATTCTCGGACATATCCATGAAGTCGTCGACGACTTCTTTGAGCTTGGCCGATGTTGATTTGCCGAATGAGATGACCTCGACTTGCGTCATGGTCTGCAGATATTCGACGAGCGGGACGAAATCTCCGTCTCCGGAGACGATGACGACGGCGTCGAGACGTGGCGCCATTTTGATCGCGTCGACGGCGAGGCCGACATCCCAGTCCCCTTTCTTCGCGCCTCCGAAGAATATCTGGAGATCTTTCGTCTTTGTTTCGATGCCCATTTTCGTGAGGGCTTCGAAGAAATTGCGTTCATCGCCCGATTCCGTCGTGATGACGTAGGCGACGGCGCGGACGAGCTTGCGTCCGGCGACTGCATCCTTTAGGATCGCGGCGAAATTCACGCGCGCCTTGTAGAGATTCTTCGCGCAGTGATAGACGTTTTGCGTGTCGATAAAAACTGCGACACGCTGTTCTTTATGTTTGATTGCTGCCATATAAAAAATTACTTATTATTAAAAATATTTTCGACCTATTGTTACAACGATATGCGAAAGAACAGTCCGCTAAAAGTATACCCGCACACTCACTTATTTGCAAAGACACACAAGTGAGTGTGCGGGTATACCACTAAACACAAAGCGCCCCGAGGGGCGCCGTTGATGTTTCGATTAACCGAGTTTAACTTTCTTTGCGAGGGCCTCGTGGCGGGCCTTGTCGGTGCGCTCGAGATACTTCAGATGCTTTCGGCGGTCGGCGACCATCTTGATCAAGCCGCGACGAGAGTGATTGTCTTTCTTGTGTTTCTTCAAGTGCGTTGCGAGTTCGTCGATTTGCGCAGAGAGAATAGCCACCTGGACCTCCGGAGAGCCGGTATCCTTCTCGTGGACCTGTGTTTTCTTGATAACTGACTGCTTTTTCTTCGTTGTTAACATAGGCGGTACTGTAGCACATTTTGAAATTTTCCGCAAGCCCTTCTCTCCCAAGGCCGTTTACCCTAGGAAATATTTTCCGACATTAATTTCTGCTACAATATGTGTACATGGCAACCGAGATCGACAAATGGAAGCGTGAATTCCTCGAATATATGGAGATAGAGCGCGGTGCGAGCCTGAAAACGGTCGCCAACTACGATCGCTATCTCACGCGCTTCTTTGCCTTTGGGAAAATATCTTCACCGAAAGGCATTACCGAAGACGCCGTTCGCGAATTCCGTCTTGCGCTCAATCGCGCCCCCGGAGTAAAAGTGCGCGGGCAGGCACAAAGCACGCTAAAGAAAAATACGCAAAACTATCATCTCATCGGATTGCGCCGTTTCTTGAAATATCTCATGAAGCGCGGCGTGACCTCACTCTCCCCCGATCGCATCGAACTCGCCAAAGTCGGCGCGCGCCATCTCGATCTCATGTCGGACGCCGAACTCACGCGGCTCTTGAAGGCGCCGGACGGGAGCGGACTGAAAGATCTCCGCGATCGCGCACTCCTCGAACTTTTCTTCTCGACAGGACTGCGTCTCTCCGAACTCTGTTCGCTCAACCGCGATCTCGATATGAGCAAGGATGAATTCTCCATCCGCGGCAAAGGTGAAAAAGTCCGCGTCGTCTTTCTCTCCCAAATGTCGAAGAGCGCGATCAAAGCGTATCTCACGAAACGTGTCGACATGGACGAACCGCTCTTCATGCAAGTCTCGCGCAATAAAACCGGTGGCGGCCGTCTCACGCCGCGCTCGATCGAGCGCATCGTGAAACAATATGCGACGAAGGCCGGCATCTCGCGCAAGGTCACGCCGCACATTCTGCGCCACTCATTTGCCACCGACCTCCTCTCCAACGGTGCCGATATTCGCTCTGTCCAGATGATGCTCGGTCACGCCAATATAGCAACGACGCAAGTCTACACGCACGTTACGGACAAGCAATTGAAAGAAGTTCACAAGAAGTTTCACTCGAAAAGATAATCAAGGTATACCCCCACACTCACTTCTAAAAAAGTGAGTGTGGGGGTATACTATCGGTATGGATTACTCGGCACAGAAAAAATATTTCCACATCGCCTATCGTACCGGAAGCGATCATTGGACGAAGACCGTCCTTCCCTTCCGCGATACTGTTCTCGCCGAGAGACTCGCGCCGAATTCTCTCATTCTCGATCTCGGATCCGGCCGTGGACGCTTTCCTTTTGACCTCGTGAAGCGCGGTTTTCGCGTCATCGGTATCGACTATGTCGGTGAAGTCGTGAAGAAGAACAATCACGAAGTGAAACTTCTCGGTCTCGATAAAAATCTCCGCTTCATGGAAGCCGACGCCCTCGATATTCCCCTCTCCGACGCATCGTTCGACGCCGTCACTGATGTCGGTCTCATTCAGCATGTTGCGAAACAGGATTGGGCCCAATACATCGGCGAGATTTCCCGCGTGCTCAAGCCGGGCGGTTACTGTCTCCTCGCCGCACTCTCGAAAGAAACATCCCGCTATCTGACATGGACGCCGAAGAGTGATGCGAATCCATCGTACGAACGCGAAGGCGTTCTCTATTATTTTTTCACCGGCGCGGAGATCGCCCTTCTCTTCCAGAACGCATTCGATCTCGTCTCATTCAAAGTCGAGTACACGAGCGATCGCGAACCGATCGCCTACATCACCGTGCTCATGAAGAAGAAGGCATGAAAATAATTTCTTGGAACACGAACGGCTTGAGGGCGACCGTGAAACAAGGGTTCTTCGAACCACTCTTCGAGAAATATCGTCCCGACATACTCTGTTTGCAAGAAACGAAAGCTGAAGCATCGCAGATTCCCGACACTGCGCGCAACATTGCTGGCTACACGTCGTATTTCTCCCACTCGAAAAAGAAGAAAGGCTATAGCGGTGTCGCCATCTACACGAAGATCGCGCCCGAAAAGGTCGTCTACGGCATCGACAAGGCCGGCGAAGATGACGAAGGCCGCACCATCGTCGCCTATTTCAAAGATTTTGTTCTCATCAACTGCTATTTTCCGAACGGCGGCGGAGGACCGGAGCGTTTGAGATACAAACTCGAATTCTACGATGCCTTTCTCGAACTTTGCGACAAACTCCGCAAGAGAAAATACAAGATCATTTTCTGCGGCGACGTAAACACGGCACACGAAGCCATCGATCTCGCTCGGCCAAAAGAAAATGAAGATCACACAGGATTCCTCCCGATCGAACGCGCATGGATGGATGAAGTCGTCGCGCATGGATACGTCGATATATATCGCCATTTCTATCCGACGAAGAAAGACGCCTACACATACTGGGATATGTACACCCATGCCCGCGAGCGCAATGTCGGCTGGCGCATAGATTATTTCTTTGTCTCGCCTGACCTTCTTCCCCGAGTCAAAGGCACGAAAATCCTCGCCGATTATTACGGGAGCGATCACTGCCCCATCGAGATCATGCTCGCGGATTAGTCCATATCCGCGTTGACACTCA
>CALRHN010000045.1:0-2312 GCA_943359425.1 Candidatus Nomurabacteria bacterium
TCCGTGGAAGATATGATGCAAGAGACGGATCACGCCGGCCGAAGTGACGACAAGAACGGCGTCACCCCTTCTCTTGCGGCGGATATGCGTGACGCATGAGAGAACGCGCTTCTTCACATCTTCGACCGATTCGCCGCCGTACGAACGATAATCATATTCTTGGTCGCGGTCTTTCTCGCGGAGAGTTTGGTCTATATCGCTCCATTTCCTTCCTTCGAGCGATCCGAAGTCGCGTTCTTTCAGCCGCGCATCATATTTGATCGGCAGCCCCAACTTTTCATTTAAAATATCCGCCGTCTGTTTGCATCGAATGAGATCGGAAGAATATATTTCGGAATAATCGCTCGTCAAAGCGTCCGCAGTTTTCCGCGCCTGCAGTATTCCCTCGGGGTCGAGCGAAATATCGGCACGCCCCGTGATGAGGCCGTCTTTGTTGTAGTGTGTCTGTCCGTGGCGAACGAAATGGATCTTCATTGTTTTGCAAAATAAATCATAGTGTAGAAGTCTTGCGATCGAGGCGATACATACCGACGAGGAGGGCCGTGTAGCTCACGATATTGGTGAGCAGTCCGGTGTAAGAATGCACGATAATGTTGTACGGTATCCAGACGAGAGCGGTAAGGAGGATGTAGAAGCGCATGCTCTTCGGTTTCTCTCGCGACATTCCCCAAGTACCGACAACAACACCGACGACGGGAAGCAGGCTTGCCCATCCCTGCCAGACGAGAGCAAGAACAGCAATCGCGAGTGCCATGAAGACGTAGGTCCAGAGCGGACTATTTGCCCATTTTTTCTCTCCGCGTTTTGCGAAGACGAGATTGCGCGCGAGTGTGACAATCTCAACAATTACAGCCGTATACGCATGGAGCAGTGCATATTGTGCCATGAGCAATATCAGGCTCCATACTTGCAGATGAAGAATTTTCTTGCGTGTCTTCGCATTCCAGGCGAGAATAACGAAGATGAGGGCGATGAGGCCGAATATCTGCGTGAACCAGAAACTATGTAGGAAGGATTGCACGAAGCCAGTATAGCATTCCCTACTGCGGCAAGACGAGTGTGCTGCTGGACTTCACGAGTTTGATGCCCGAGACCATGGAGCGCAGTTGTGCGAGGAGAGCGGTGCGCTGTGACGCGGTGAATTCTTTAATAGTTCCCGCAGGATAGTTGGCGAACTGCGTCTCGCCGATACGTATATCGAATTGATAGCATTTGCCATCAGTGAAAAGACGATATTCTTCGCCGTTCGCGTAATGTCCCGCAGCGGCGTCGCCGATCGGAGCGAAGACGCCGATGGCATAGTCGGTATGGTGAGCTATTTTCGGAGAGAGACCGGAATAGCCGTCAGGTTGTATCGTCAAACATGCGGTCTGGGTGGAGAAATCAGGACCAGAAGAACGATTGAGTATGGAAAGTCCGGCGGACTCAAAGTTGCTTCCGACGTAGGCAGCGCCACTATAATAGAGACAGTAAGTAAACTCAATGCATGGCGGAATATATGAAGAGACGGGTATCTGCTCCATTGTGACGGCGAGACCGAAATCAGCAGGGCGTGAGAATGAAATAGTTCCGTCCGAAGTCGTGTCGCTCGCAGGAGTAGAAGGAGTTTCGGTTGGCGGAGTATATGCGGATGGAGTCGTCTCTCTCCCCTGGCGTACGACAAAGATTATCGCGATGATGACAACAATGAATGCGAGAACGGCTACGATTGTTTTGCCTTGCTTTGACATATCCGTATATCGAGACGGCGGATGCCGGAGAAAATTACAGGGATTCGTAGGCCTGTTTCAAACCTGCGATGTCGATCTTCTTCATTTGCATCATGGCGGCCATGACTCTGCCCGCCTTGGCCTGATCTTTGTCATTCAACATTTCGGGAAGAGCCTTTGGAATGATCTGCCATGAGAATCCGTATTTGTCCTGACACCAGCCGCATTGTTGTGCCGCGGGATCACCGCCTGCCGTGAGCGCGTTCCAGTAGTGATCGACTTCTTCCTGCGTCTCGCATTCGACATAGAGAGACATCGCACCTGTCGGCTTGAAGTATGGGCCGCCATCGAGACACATGAACGTCTCTCCGCGCAGTTCGAAAACTGCGGTGAGAACTTTCCCTTCCATTCCCTGCATCGGACCTTCGAGCTGTCCGCCGGTCGGCGGAGTCGGATAGCGTTTGATGCTCACGATCTTTGAATCGGGAAATATCGACGTATAGAAATTCATCGCTTCTTCAGCATTCTTGTCGAACCAGAGAAATGGAGTGATCTTTTGCATATTAGAATTTGCCGTTGAGATATTTTCCCGCAATACTTAAT
>CALRHN010000045.1:2322-3864 GCA_943359425.1 Candidatus Nomurabacteria bacterium
GCGAGTGAGGGCAAGATGATGAATACCGTCGTGAACAAAAGTCTGATGAGTATCTGCGTCGTAGGCGTATCCGGCGTATTCGGTCCACCGGCTGTCATAACGATCAAAATGCCGATGATTCCAAAGGCGATGGAAGCACAGACAAAGATTCGTGTAGCTATTTTTTGCATAGTTTTAGTATATCACCAATATCGTGTCGAGCGATATTTCTCCTATTTCATCTTGGTAACCTTGTATACTTTGCCCTTTGTATCGTAAGTGATCCACTCGCCCGTTTGTTTGCCCTTTATGAAATGCCCCGAACGCATGAGAGTGCCGTCCTTGCGAAACCATTCCCAATATCCGTCGCATTCCCCGCCCGCCATCTTGCCCTTGGCCCATACAGAGCCGTCTTTGTGGTATACGATGTGCTGTTTTGCAAAAGATTTTTTCGGCATGATTTTTTAAATAATTTTTATCGCGAAAGCAGTCGTCCCCAGCCGCTAGCTACAACGAACGACCTATCGGATTTTCAATCTTTCTGGTCAGTTTTTCAACATCACTCGCATCAGTTACGAAGATACCTGACTTTGAAGGTAAAGTATACAGAGTGACGTGCGTCGGAGGAGATTCCATCTGCAGGGAATATTTCCTATTGATGAGCTCGAAAAATTTCTCGAGGTTCGATACTTCACACATGACTATAACGGACTTCAGATCATTTTGCGTGACGAATCTGAAGTCATCACGAAAGTGCAGAAGTTGTACATCGTTCGTCTCGACGAAACTGCAGAAGTCATTTATTATTGCACTCTCGAAATCGGGAATTACGACTCCATACTTCTCGATAATTTTCCAAATACACACGAGGCTCACATGAAAAGGAGATTTTAGCACCAATGAAGTGCCTTCAATGACAATCTCATTCGGTAAACCCTCCAGCACGACAGGGAGAGCTATCGTCTCATTCTTGACCTGATATTTATTTCCGCAAATCAGTCTTTTTTCCATGATTCTTAGCTCGTAATCTTATCTAGAAATTTGAACAGCAATTGATTCATTTCCGAGTAATCATGCGCGCGAAGCTGTTCGGCAGTTTCAATGTACGGCAGGCCTTTGTAGTCTTCGAGTTCGTGCGCGTTGTTCTCTATCATTCCCTCGATCGCTTCGGGTGTGAATTCGAAATGACATTGGAAGCCGTAGACGATCGGCGTGTAGCGCACGATCTGCCGAGGACAGCCTTCGCTCGTCGCGAGAATTTTTGATTCCGGTGTGAGGCCGGGCATATCGCCATGCCAGTGGCCGACAGAGAATTGTTCGGGGAATGTGGAAAATATCGGATCTTGTTTGCCGTCTGCGGTAAGCGTGAGCGGAAAGACACCGATCTCCCTGTTCGGACTGTGGTCGAATGCCGCGCCGAGAGCTTGGCCAATGAATTGCGCGCCGAGACAGACGCCGAGGACGATCTTGCCCGCATCGATTGCTCGCTTCACGAAGGCAGTTTCCTTATCTGCATCGAAATGCGGACATTCTTCAAGCGTCGTTGCCGGAGACTGCGGTCCG
>CALRHN010000046.1 GCA_943359425.1 Candidatus Nomurabacteria bacterium
CTTCTAAATACAAGGGCGTCGAGGCCGTCATCGCCGCGCCATTCGTCTATCTGCCTGATCTCGCAAAATACGCGGGCGCAGGCCTCGCCCTCGGCGCGCAGAATGTTTCCGCAGAAAAAGAAGGTCCGTATACGGGCGAAGTTTCTGCGAAGATGCTCGCCGCGTGCAAGGTGAAATACGTCATCGTCGGACATTCCGAGCGGCGCACGTTGGGCGAGACGAATGAACTCATCAATCGCAAACTGAAGATGCTCGCTATGGCTGGTATCACGCCCGTCCTCTGCGTCGGCGAGAGCGAGCGCGATCACAGCATGTGGTATCTCTCTGCGGTTAAAACTCAGCTCGAAGAATGTCTGCGCGGGATTCCGAAGGGCGCGGCAGGGAAGATAGTCATCGCATATGAACCGGTTTGGGCGCTCTCGTCCACAGCAGATCGCCGAGATTCGACGCCGGAAGATTGCGAAGAGATGGTCATCTATATTCGCAAAGTCATCACTGACATTTTCGGCGTTTCGACTGCGCGGAATGTTCGCATCATCTACGGCGGATCGGCGAATGAGAAAAATGCATTCGATTTCCTCTCTCGCGGACAGGCGCAAGGACTTCTTCCGGGCAAAGCCAGCCTCACGCCGAAGAAATTTTTAGAAATGATACAGATCGCCAATGAAATCCGTTAAGAATTTGAAAAATATCCGCGGCAAGCGCGTCATCGTGCGCGCTGATTTCAATGTTCCGATCGAAGGAGGCAAGATTCTCGATGCCACGCGCATTCGTGTCGCCGTTCCGACGATCGATATGCTCCGCAAGAAAGGCGCGAAGGTCATTCTCATCAGTCACATCGGTCGCGATCCACAGGAATCTCTCGCACCGGTTGCTCGCGCGCTGAAAAAATATATTCCTGTTACATTTATTCCCGACCTTGTCGGCGCGAAGGCGACCGCTGCAGTTAGAGCGATGAAAAACGGCGATGTCATACTTCTCGAGAACTTGCGCGGCAATGCCGGAGAGAAAGCAGGGGGCAAGAAATTCGCCCGATCCCTCGCTGCTCTCGGCGATATCTATGTGAACGAAGCCTTCCCCGTCTCGCACCGCACCGATGCGTCTATATTCCTCCTGCCGAAACTCCTGCCCGCATATGCAGGACTTCAACTCGAGCGGGAAGTGAAAGAATTGTCCCGTGTACTGAAACCAAAGCGTCCCTTCCTCTTCATACTCGGTGGGGCGAAGATCGAGACGAAACTTCCCATATTGAAACGCTATTTGAAAGAAGCCGACCATGTCTTCATCGGCGGAGTTCTCGCCAACAATTTCTTCAAGGCGCAGGGACATGAGATCGGGGTATCGAAATATGATGAAGGTGCTTCGGTCACGGCGCTTTTGAAGAATAAGAAACTCATCATTCCCCACACTGTTGTGGTTGATCGAGCAGGAAAGAAAAAAACAGTGGCGACTGCCGAAGTGAAGAAAACCGATAGCATTCTCGACATCGGATTCCCGAGCATTGAAATGCTCGCACCTATCATCCGCTCCGCGAAACTCATCCTCTGGAACGGCCCGATGGGATATTACGAAGGCGGCTATGTCGAAGGAACGGAAGAATTGCTCGCACTGCTCTCGCACGCCTCCGGCGACACGATAATCGGCGGGGGAGACACGGCCGTACTCGTCGAGCGCAAGAAACTCGCCAAGAAATTCACCTTTGTCTCCACCGGCGGGGGCGCAACGCTCGATTTTCTCGCAAAAGGCACATTGGCGGGAATACAAGCGTTGAAATAAACTTATGACGAAAGAAATCAAAGATAAATCTATGGCCACATTGAAGTCCGAACTTTCCTCTCTTCGCGGTCAGCAGAGTTGGTCCAAGGGAGTGTTTGAGGGCAGGGTTATTGACCATGAAACCGATACTATGGAGGGCGATGAGAATTTAAAACAGAGTTTGGCTCGTATAGAGGAAAGGATACTCGCCATAGAAGCGGAACTTGAATTTCGGAAATCTAAAGAAGAGCAAAAGCCTCCGATCGAGCTCGGCGGGAGAATGAAATAATAATGTGCAATTCTGATATAATTGAACTATGAGAGAAAAAATGTCACAACCGCTTTCTCGCGCAGAGAGTTTACGCAAGAGATTGGACGAGATTGATTCATCTATCGCCAGTCGGGAAAATGAAAATCACCTGCTTACCACTGCAATGGATGGGAGGAATGCGACACCTGCCGGCAAACTGGGGATATTTACTGAGAGGAATGAAGCCGACAGTTCGGCAATCATGAGAAATAATGAGGCGCTGAATATATTAAGAAACCAAAAAGCGATTCTCGAAAATCAGTTAGAGACGCTCTGAATAGAAAATGCCCCGCCGTACGGCGGGGCATTTTCTATCGTATCTGTTTCCGTATTTTCTCTCCGACCTCTCCTCGTTCATGCTCTTTATATTCGCGTCCTTTCCATAACTGATAGCCGTCGCCTTCATAGCGGGGCATGACGTGGATGTGGGCGTGGAAGACGACTTGGCCGGCGTGTTTGCCGTTATTCATGGCGACGTTCACTCCGTCGGCGCCGACGCCGTCTTTGATCGCATGGGCGACTTTCTTCGCGACGACTCCGAGATGGCCGAAGAGCTCGTCGGGAACTTCGAAAATATTTTCATAATGCTTCTTCGGAATGACGAGGGTATGGCCCGCATTTACCGGTACTATATCGAGAAAAGCGAACACTTCAGCGTCTTCGTAGACCTTTTCACACGGGATCTCTCCCACGACTATCTGGCAGAAAATGCACTTTTCCATAATTAAAGTATAGCATTCGGACGCTCATCCTCCACTATACGCTGTCCGCTATAAGCTATTCGCTGCCCCATGCTACAATATCTCCCATGCAACCCTCCGAACTCTCCGCTCTTCTCCTTGCCAATCGCGGAATCTCCACTCCCGATGACCAAGACGCCTTTCTCCATCCGTCGTACGAGCGCGATATTCACGATCCCTTTCTCATGCCCGACATGGAGCGTGCTGTGGTGCGCATATTCGAAGCGATCGAGGCGAAAGAAAAGATCGTCATCTATGCCGACTACGATTGCGACGGCATTCCGGGCGCCGTTGTTCTCCACGATCTCTTCAAGAAGATCGGCTATGAGAATTTTACGGTCTATATTCCCGATCGACACGACGAAGGATATGGACTCAATCATGATTCCATCACACGATTCATCGATGACGGCGTCGCACTCGTCATCACCGTCGATCTCGGCACGACTGATGTCGCCGAAGTTGCCTTTGCAGAATCAAACGGCATCAATATCGTCATCACTGATCACCATATTCCGCCGCCCATAGTCCCGCGCGCATTCGCCCTCGTGAATCCGAAAGTGGAGGGGAGTAAGTATCCGAACCCTATGCTCTGCGGCGCCGGTGTTGCGTGGAAAGTCGCGCAGGCATTCCTCGAAAAGTATCGCGAATATTTCAAAGTACCCGTCGGCTGGGAGAAATGGCTTCTCGATATGGCCGGACTCGCCACGCTCTCGGACATGGTGCCTCTGCGCGGAGAGAATCGCGCTATCGCGTCGTACGGCATGCAGGTTCTCCGCAAGTCTCCGCGGCCCGGACTGCAGAAATTGCTCTCCAATATGAAGATCGATCAGCGCCATCTCTCGACAGAAGACCTGACATTCATGATCGCACCCCGACTGAACGCCGCATCACGCATGGATTCGCCCATGCGTGCATTCGAATTGCTCGCCGAGAACGATGCCGTGCGTGCGGGCGCTCTCG
>CALRHN010000047.1:0-2143 GCA_943359425.1 Candidatus Nomurabacteria bacterium
ATCCGTGCCTTCACCCACGCCTGATGCGAAGACTTCCTCATGTTCGAGCATGGGAGTTTCGATCGGCTTGAAGCCGTAGTAGATCGCTACTTCCTGCGCCTTCTCGAAGAATCCTTGGAAGCCGTAGTATTCGTCGCCCATGATGTCGCGCATACCTTTCGGACTCGCAACCGCTTCTTTCTTTTTCTTTGCTGATTGTGCCATAAATTTTATTCTGCTTGCTTATAATCTCCGGGATGTATGCCGATTTTCTGAAGGGGAATCAAACGCAAGAATGCAGTACCGGTAATGAGATTCTGTGGAACCGTACCCCAACTGCGCGAGTCAAAACTCGCCGGACGGTTGTCTCCCATAGCGAAGTATTGGCCGTCTTTCACGACGCTCGTGATCGGAACGGTATTGCGGTCGATGTTTACGACATAGGGCTCATTGAGTTCGAATCCTGCCGGATGGTCTTTGTTCGTGATCGTCACCTTGCCTTGCTTGATCGTGACGGTGTCTCCGGGCAATCCGATGACGCGCTTGATGTAGTATTTCGTCGGATCTATCGGCGGATGAAAGACAATAACATCGCCGCGCGCCGGTGCGTGGAAGCGATAGGAGAGTTCGTCGACGATGAGATACTGTCCGTTCTCGAATGTCGGTACCATCGAAGAGCCGGACACGATGAAGGGCTGTGCGACGAAGACGCGGATGGGGATGACGATGATAAGGGCGACGATGATGAAGCGGACAAATTCCCAGATGCTCGACATGGTCGACTGTTTCTTCGGTGTCGGCGGCATTGTCGGTACCACGTTCTCTGTTTGGTCTTTATTTTCCATATTGCTTTGTATTGTAGTACACAAGTGCTATTGACACAAATGGGCTATGTGTGGTGTTTCCGATTTTGCCGCCCGTGCCTGCGAAACTTTTCTTACTGCGGGGCACGACATACCGTCGCGCTAGTCCTCATTGTAAAAAGTTTCGCAGGCACGGGCGGCTTCGTGTTACAATAGTGTCCATGATAACGATCGTCGGTCTCGGTAATCCGGGAGAAGAATACGCAAACACGCGTCACAACACGGGCCGCATGATCTTGGAAATGATTTCCAAGAAGAATGATTTTTCCGAGTGGAAAGAAAATCCGAAAATAAAAGCGCTTGTCGCGGACGGAAAAATAAATAAGCCTGCCCGAACTTCGCAGAAGGGCGGGGCGAAGATGCAATTCGTCCTGCCGAATAATTTCATGAACAATTCGGGCAAGAGTGTGGGACCCCTGATCAAATCGAAAAAGGATCTCGCGCAGTTAGTCGTCGTCTATGACGATCTCGATCTGCCTATCGGCCGCATGAAAATATCTTTCAATCGTTCGAGCGGGGGACACAACGGTCTCGAATCCATCATCCGCGCCGTGAAGTCCACCGAATTCGTCCGCATCCGCATCGGCATCTCACCGCACACGCCGTCGGGGAAGACGAAGAAGCCGTTGGGCGAGAAAGCCGTTATCGATTTCATCCTGAAGAAATTTAAAGATACCGATATGGTTGAACTGAAAAAAATCGCAAAGAAAATCACCGAAGCCCTCGAATGTTTCGCCTCCGACGGCAAAGATAGAATGATGAGCGAGTATAACGGATAAAAATCACACATCGAAAAGCCCCGACTCTCGTCGGGGCTTTTCTGTACATCTGATTCTTTATTTCTTCTCTTCGAGATAAGCCAGCGTCATGCGTTGGTCCTTTGGTTCGAAGAGCGTAATCTGGAATGAGTAGGTCTTGCCGAGTTCGAGTTTCTCGCGGAGCTTCGCTTCGGAGCCGAAGAGGGAATTGTGGACGAGTCCGGCAACGCCTTCTTTGATCGAAACGAGAGCGCCGTGCTTGTTGAATTTGATGACGACGCCTTTGACGATGTCGCCCTTCTTCATCTTGCCTTCGAATTCGTTCCAAGGATTTTCCTTGAGCGCCTTGATGGAGAGCGAGATCTTGCCGTCCTTGATCTCTATGATCTTCGCGCGGACTTTGTCGCCGATCTTGAACATGGCGCGAGGATCCTCGACGAGTCCCCAGTCGATCTCGGATATGTGAACGAGACCTTCGAGACCATCTTCGACTTTGAGGAAGACGCCGAAGTCTACGATGCCGGCGACCGTGCATTCGAGCTC
>CALRHN010000047.1:2153-3616 GCA_943359425.1 Candidatus Nomurabacteria bacterium
TCAGGATTGTTTTCTTTTTCAGAGAAGATGAGCTTGCCTTCTTTCGAAAGTGCCGAAATGATGATGACGGAAATCTTCTTGCCGATGAGTTTCTTCAACTCTTTCAAGATCTTATCCTTGTCAGAATCTTCGACGCGCGGATAGTGTTCGGCTTTGAGCTGGGATGCAGGAAGGAATCCGGCAATGCCTTGCCATTCGAGAATGAGTCCGCCTTTGTTCGCTTCTTTGACGGGGAGGTCGAGAACGGTTTTCGCCTTGATGGCTTTCTCCGCTTCGCTCCAGATGAGCGCCTGCTTCGCTTCTTTGAGCGAGAGTTCTATATATCCGTCTTCGTTTTCCGTGTCGACGACTTTGGCTTTGACCATGTCGCCGATATTTACTTTCTTGATGATGTCGCGGGCGTTGATGAATTCGCGGCCGTAGATAATACCCGTTCCGTACGGAGCGAGGTTGATGTAGACCGAAGATTTCTTGATCTCGATAACCGGTCCTTCGACGAGGGCATCGAGCTCTACCGGCATCTTGTCGGCCTCGAGCAAGGTCTTCATCTGGCTCATCTCTTCGAGTGCTATGACTTCTGTTTCTGTGAGTTGTGTGTCCATATATAATCTACCCGCCGAAATTTTGAGTACAAAACTTTTGCGGGCAAGCAAAATCCGCCCTGTGGCGGATGGTAGGGTTGCCCGGGTTTCAAGCGATTTCTCCGCTTGAGGGTTATTCCGTGCACATACCATTGATAATGGCCTTAGATTAGCACATCTCTCATATTTTGCAAGCCCGCGCGGCTGCTCTCGCTCTTTGTTTGTTGGCTGCAATTTGGTAGAATGGCCCCATGATTATCACGTACCACGGCAAGCAGTTTTTCAAGATCGAACAGGGCAAGACCATTATCGCCATCAATCCGATCAGCAAGGATTCCAAACTCTCCGACAAACCATCCCGTTTCGGCGCAGGACTCGCGTTGATTTCAGTCGATCATCCCGACTATAACGGCGTCGACACGGTCACGTACGGCGAGACGATTCCTTTCGTCATCTCTGGTCCCGGCGAATACGAGGCGCGCGGCGTTACGGTCTCCGGCGTCGGCATTGAAACCGTTATCGATAAACAAACGTACTATAATACTGTCTACACGATCACACTCGAAGGCACGACGATCGTTTTCTTGGGGGCCCTCGGGCGCGAACTCACGGCACCTGAACGCGAGAAGATTGGCCTCGCAGATATTCTCTTCGTCCCGATCGGCGGAGGCACGGTTCTCGATGCGCGTGCGGCCTACAAGCTCTCCGTTTCTCTCGAGCCGAATATCATCATCCCGATGGACTATACTGCCGAGAGTTTGAAAACATTTTTGAAAGAAGACGGCGGAGACGTCAAACCGATCGACAAACTCACTGTCCGCAAGAAAGACATCGAGGCCCGCGAAGGCGATGTCGTCGTACTCGAATATTAGTTATGAAAGA
>CALRHN010000048.1 GCA_943359425.1 Candidatus Nomurabacteria bacterium
AGGATACGCTCGGAAACTTGCGTATATCAACTGACTATACCTTCACTACCGCGGATTCGAGCGTTTTAGTGATTACAAGTATCAGTAATATCGATACTTTTAACCATACTGCGCAAGTGAATGCTATCGTGAATTCCACAGGACCGGTCAATACCGTTGACGTAAAACACGGCATCGATCCGATGATGGGTGCAGCCGCTACTGTTGAAAATCAAGGCAACATGGGTTCGATGATGGGCTCGTATAGTTTTATTATCCACGACATTACGACGTGCGATACGAATTATGCGGTCCTGCTCATTACGGACGGCTTGGGTAATACCAAGTCATCCGACACTGTTGCTTTCATCGTTGTTTGCCCCGCTCCAGTCAATACGGGCATCAATCAAGTTGGAGCAGGGAATGTTTTCATTGTTCCCAATCCGCTCTCTGATGGCGCAACGATTCACGGTACCGGTACGGTGTATGTAATTGACCTTCTCGGAAGGATTTTGTTGGAGTTGAAAGTTTCAGGCCAGGCGAGTTTCTCAAAAGGGGATTTGCTGCCGGGAACATATTTCTTTCGCTTTAATAAAAACGGAGAAGTAAGGAAAATAATTATTCAGTAGGGGTATCCTATTGGAGGAAGAGCCTTGTCAATCGACAGGGCTCTTTTTTTATGCAAATCCGGCAAAATACTTGACTTTTTCATTTAATTTGCTATACTCTGTAAGTGAGTTACTGACTCTGACCTGTTATCAGAAAGTAAATGCCTAGCACAAGGCCCGCCGCAAGGCGGGTTTTGTGTATCTGGGTGATTCTCCTTAATACATTGAAATATAAGCTTTTTCGAGGAGCGAAAGCTGAGAGGCATTGAATAGAGCAGTCCGAATGTATTGTGTTTGCCGGCCGCTCCTAGTACAATCAATAGGTAGTGAAAGTGTCGTCTTCGTCTGAAGTCGACAACTGCACTCACATAGGCATTTATGTTGGAGTTCCGCACTTGTCGACTTCAAACGTAGATGAATAAAAAACTTCCGGTTCACGCCGGAGGTTTTTTATTTTCTGCCCGCACACTCACTTTGCCATGGTGTTTTTGTTGCAGTGAATAAATTTATTTCTTACAAGATTCTTTGCAAATAATAAAATTATTTCGTAAAACTATGAAAACACGCCTGCAACGATGGCAAAGTGAGTGTGCGGGTTATCCACAGTTTGGAGGTGAAAAATATTGCGTGAATGGTACGTATGTAGGATAATTAATGTAACGTTGCAGCGGAAAATTTTTTCTTGGAAAAGTTTTTAAATAAATTTTTTTCAGGAGGTCGTGTCTGCTGCATCTCTTAAAAATAATTTCTAAAAATCATATGGCAGCAAAAAAGAAAGCTAAGGCTAAGAAGACAACAAAGAAGGCAGCAAAAAAGAAGAAGAAATAGTTCTTCTTGTCATTCCCACAACAAAATCCCCCTACTGGGGGTTTTGTTTTTTATGGCTATTCCGTCGTGTCAGTCTTTAGTCTCAAATACGTCGTATTTCTATGCTACAATAGTATTCCAGCTATGAAACTGAGCAATATAAAGCTATTTTCCGGAGGAAATGACCGATTTTTAAAGGGTTTGAAGCCCCTGGTCGCCTCCATCAACGCCCTTGAAGAAGAGATCAAGGCTATTCCCGATGCGGGACTTGCCGAAGAAACGCGCAAGCTTCGCGAGCGTCTGGAAGGAGGCGAATCTCTCGACGCTATTCTTCCGCGCGCATTCGCACTCGTGCGCGAAGCGGCGCGTCGCACGCTCGGACAGCGGCACTATGACGTACAACTCTTGGGAGGCATTGCCCTCCATCAAGGCAAGATTGCCGAGATGCGCACAGGTGAAGGAAAAACTCTCGTCGCCACGCTTCCGACATATTTGAATGCGCTCGCAGGTGAAGGCGTCCATGTCGTCACCGTGAACGACTATCTCGCGCGCCGCGACGCCGTGTGGATGGGACAGATCTATGCCTTGCTCGGACTTTCTGTCGGCGTCATCAATTCTCAGAATACATCGTTCGTGTATGACCCATCGCATACGGAAGCGGACAAAGCGCGCGACGATCTCGGATCCTTCAAGGTCCGTTACGAATTCCTCCGTGAGTCCTCGCGCAAGGAAGCCTACGCCGCCGACATCACCTATGGCACGAACAACGAATACGGCTTCGACTACCTCCGCGATAATCTCGCCGCGACTCTTAACGATGTCGTCCAGCGCTCTCATGCCTATGCCATTGTCGACGAGATCGACTCTATATTAATAGACGAGGCCCGCACGCCGCTCATTATCTCGGGTGAAACGGGGGATTCCGAGGATTTTTACAAGACATTTGCCGTCATTGCGGGCAAGCTGAAGAGAGACGGCGACTATACCGTCGACGAGAAGCTGAAAGCGATCTCGCTTACCGATCCAGGCATTACAAAAGCTGAGGAGCTTTTGGGCATTTCAGATATCTACACGGAGAAAGGCATTAAATACGTCCATCACTTGGAAACGGCTGTGCGCGCCGAAGCGCTTTTCCATAAAGACAAGGATTACGTCGTCAAAGACGGCGAGATCGTCATCGTCGATCCGTTCACCGGACGCCTTCAGCCCGGCCGTCGCTGGAGCGAAGGTTTGCATCAAGCTATCGAGGCAAAGGAGAATGTAAAGATCCAGAAAGAAACCCGCGCCATCGCGTCCATCACGTTCCAAAATTACTTCCGTTTCTACAAGAAGATCTCCGGCATGACCGGTACGGCGAAAACATCGAGCGAAGAATTCTACAAAGTCTACGGTCTTGATGTCATTCCCGTTCCGACGAATCGTCCGGTACAGCGCGTTGATCACACTGATCTCATCTTCCAGACGGAGAAAGGCAAATGGACGGCCATCGTTCGCAAGGTGAAAGAACTCCAGACCAAAGGCCAGCCCGTTCTCATTGGTACGGTCTCGATCGAGCGCAATGAATTGCTCTCTGCCTATCTCACACAAGAAGGAGTGCAGCATACTATATTGAATGCGAAGAATCACGAACGCGAAGGCGAGATCGTCGCCGCAGCAGGCAAGAAAGGATCTGTTATTGTTGCCACGAACATGGCTGGACGCGGCGTCGATATCAAGCTCGGCGGTCCGGAAGCGACAACAGAAGAAGCCGATGCCATTCGCGCGCTCGGCGGGCTCTACGTTCTCGGTACCGAGCGCCATGAAGCGCGCCGCATCGACAACCAGCTCCGCGGACGTTCGGGACGCCAAGGCGATCCAGGTGAAACGCAGTTCTTCGTCTCGCTCGAAGACGATCTCATGCGCGTCTTCGGCTCTGACCGGATGAAGAACATGATGGGACGGTTCGGCATTCCCGAAGACCAGCCCATTCAGAACCGTTTGATCTCAAGCGCCCTTGAATCTGCACAGGCCAAGATCGAAGGATTCAACTTCGACGCCCGCAAATACACGCTCGAGTACGATACCGTCCTTTCGCATCAGCGAACTGTCGTCTACGGTCGCCGCCCCCCCCCGAGTCGCGGCGCGC
>CALRHN010000049.1 GCA_943359425.1 Candidatus Nomurabacteria bacterium
TCTCTGCGCTTCTTCTGATTTTTGCATTGGTGATGATCAACTGAAATGTCATCAATGCCTGTTCAAAATCTTGCGCGGGGAAAATTCTGAATTTGTAGCGTTCGAGGGTGATTTCACTCTTTTTGCTCAATTCGTCGCAAAAGAGGTTCCAATCGGCGTTAGAAACGGATTGTGCGAGTTTTTGAAGTTGCTTGCGAAATTCTTCAGTTGTCATACCATACTCGCAGAAGTGGTAGAATAGGTGGTGCATGAAGGAAATGATTGCTTTCATAGCTGAATGGGGTTTAAACGTTAAAGTTATGGTTTCGCGAATACTGTATAACAGAAAAAGACCCAAGTCAATGGGGTGACGGGGGAATATTTAGGTGCGAGTACGGAGAATCGAACTCCGATCTACTGCTTGGGAAGCAGTCATTTTACCACTAAACTATACTCGCGATTTTTAATTTTTATTGCGAGCAAACAATCTTTTCAAAAATGCCCAAAATCCGCCCGATTGTTTCGGAGCGTTCGGGTCGGGAGTCTCCGCTTTGTCATTCACGATGACGACGAGATGCTCCCCTTCTTTGACTGCGCCGAATTTCTGGCGGATGGCAGCTTCCGTGCCCTGATCCGTTTGGAGATCGTCGATGTCTGACTGCAGTTTCGCTTCTTTGGCTTTCAGTTCGACGAGTGCGGCATCTGCGACGCGGCGATTCTTGCTGGTTTCAATGCTCTTGCCGACGATGCGGATGAGGCTGTAGAGAGTTATGAGTACGACGATGCCCAACGCGGCGAGTACGGGCCACGAATAGAGGAGCGCCTTCTTTTGTTTTTTTGTTCGAAAATCGTCCATGATTATTTGTTTCGCGCCATTCCTATGGTACAGTATGCCCGTATGCTTTTCAATCCAAAACATCGCAAGAAAATCCAAGCCATCTGGATCGTCGTCTGCATCCTCATGATCGCATCTATGATCCTCTTCTCGCTCGCCGCGCTCATCTAGCCCTAGGCCTAATCCCCGTTGCGCATCATCTTCAGGAATACTTCGTGAGGGATATTTACCTTGCCGGACGAGCGCATGCGGGCTTTTCCTTTCTTCTGCTTCTCGAGCAGTTTTTTCTTGCGCGAGATATCTCCGCCGCCGACGACTTTACTGCCGTGCATGAGGACGTCCTTGCGGAAGGCTTTGACCGTCTGCGATGAGAGAATGCGGCCGAGAGCGACGCCTTGGATCTTCATCTCGAACTGCTGGCGCGGAAGAACGGCGTGCAATTTCTCGACGGCGGCTTCGGCTTCTTGCAAGGCGCGTCTGCGGGAAATCACGCGTGTGAATGCGACGACGGGTTCGTTGGCAATGAGAATATCGAGGCGCGTCACGTCGGCCGGACGCTGTTCGCTCTGTTCGTACGAGATCGACGCATAACCCGATGTGATGCTCTTGAGATCATCGAAGAATCCGCGCATCATTTCGCGCAGCGGCATTTTTATTTTCACCGATGAACGGCTGTCGCCGAAACTCTCCGTCTCGCCGACTTCGGCTTCGTGATCGTAGAGAAATGGCATGAGCACGCCGAGATACGTCGCAGGGGTGATGATCGTCACCGATACCCACGGCTCTTCGACGGATGCGATCTCGCTGTCTCCTGGGAAAAGGTGCGGAGAATAAACGATGACATGCTTGCCGTTTTTCAAGATGACATTGTATGTGATCGACGGTGTCGTAATGACGAGGCTCAAGTTGAATTCACGCTTCAAACGCTCCGTGATGATCTCGAGGTGGAGCATGCCGAGGAATCCGCAGCGGAATCCGCGGCCGAGCGCACCGGAGGATTCTTCTTCGAAGGTAAATGCTGAGTCGGAAAGTTTCAGGCGGCCGAGCGCGAGTTTCAGGTTGGCGAAGTCATCCTGTCCTTCGGGATAGACCGAGGCCCAGACGACGGGACGCGGAGACATGTAGCCTTCGAGTTCTCTGCTCGGATTCTTCACCGTTGTTATCGTATCTCCGACGGATGCAATACCCGGTTTCTTGATGCCGGTGACGATATAGCCGATCTCGCCCGCACCGAGTTCCGTGGTCGGCGTTTCGCCCGGTTTGAAGATGCCTACTTCGAGGGCTTGAAATTGTTCTTTGGAGACGGCGAACTTGAGCGCATCATGGCGTTTCGTGGATCCTTCGAAGACGCGCGTATAGACGATGACGCCGCGATGGTCGTCGTATTTGAAATCGAAAATGAGTGCACGCAAGTTGCTAGCGGTCGGAGATTCTGGCGGAGGAATGCGCGCAACGACGGCTTCGAGAAGTTCTGCGACTCCTTCGCCCGTCTTGCCCGAGACTCCGAGAACGGTGTCGGGATCGACACCGAGAAGCGTTGCGATCTCGAGCTTCGTCTCTATCGTCCGCGCGAGAGGAGAATCGATCTTCGAAACGACAGGAATGAGAACGAGGCCGGCTTCGCGCGCCATGCCGAGAGTTGTGAGTGTCTGCGCCTGCACGCCTTGCGTCGCGTCTACGAGGAGTATGGAGCCTTCCACGGCCTTCAGCGCGCGGGAGACTTCGTAGGAGAAGTCGATGTGTCCGGGAGTATCAATGAGATTGAGAACGAATGCCGTACCGTCTTTTTGATACTGCATCCTAACAGGCTGCATTTTTATCGTGATGCCGCGCTCGCGTTCGAGTTCCATATTGTCGAGAACCTGCGCGCGCATCTTGCGTTTCTCGATCGTGCCCGTGATTTCAAGCATCCGATCGGCAAGCGTGCTCTTGCCGTGGTCTATGTGGGCGATAATGCTGAAATTGCGGATATGCTTGAGATCCATTCGCTCACTATACTAGAAAAAGCTTTAAAAATAAAGGGTTATAGCTCGCGCTGTTCGGGCGCCACGACGGAGGATTTCCAGAATTTGTGGCGCAAGGCGACGCGGAGATTTTCAAGCTCTTCGTTGTGCAGAAGCCTTAGCGTGGTGAGGCCGGCGAGCAATCCTGCGAGACCGGCCGACAGGCCATGCGCCAATACTCCCCAGAATGTCGAGAGTTCGAGCAAGGGACCGAGAGCGACGAGTACGCCGTATGCGACGAGGCCCATGACCAGAGATGCGAACGCAGTTTGCAAGAATGTCCGCTTGAATGAGACGAGCGATATGCCCGGAAAGTCGCGCGCGAAGACCTTCCAGAAGATGAAGAGATTGAGAATCGTTCCGACCGAGTAGGCGAGGACGAGTATGAGCATGTCGACGCCAGGAAGTCCTTCGATACGAAGAACTTTTTCAAGATAGTGCTGCGCTCCGGGGAATCGGTGGAAGAAAGCGAGAAATGCGTATGCGAATATGACTGTCGAAACT
>CALRHN010000050.1:0-2169 GCA_943359425.1 Candidatus Nomurabacteria bacterium
TCTCGGAAGTCTCGTCGAAAAGGGCGTCATTTCCGTATCAGGGAAGAAGCCGAAGCAGGAATACGTGGCCGAATCGCCGGAAACGATCAAGAAATATATTTTGCAGGAGATCGAGAACAAGAAAGACGCGCTCTTGGAAGTGGAGAAAATAGTTCCCGAACTCACGACACTGCACAATGTCGCCGGACGCCCGAGCGTGCGTTTCTACGAAGGCATCGACGGCTTGCGACAAGTGTACGAAGACACGCTCACTTCGCACGAACCGATCCGCGCATACGCAACGGTAGACGACATGCACAAAGGACTTCCCAACTACTTCCCTGAATACTACAAGCGCCGTGCAGGCGCAGGCATCGCTATCCGAGCTGTGATACCGGCGACAGAGATCGGCAGAGATAGGAAAACGAAAGACGCGAAAGAAATGCGCGAAACAGCGCTCGTGCCGGCAGACAAATATTACTTCCATCCCGAGATCAATATCTACGACAACAAAGTCATGATCGCCTCGTGGCGCGAGAAGCTGGGCATCATCATCGAGAGCGCGGAGATCGCGGACGCAATGAAGAAGATATACGAGCTCGCGTGGGCCGAAGCAAAACGTTTGGATAAAGAAATCTAAAGGATACTGTGTTGCATTGTAAGCGGCCGCTTACAATGCAACACAAAATCCAGAGAGGACGGTCCTCACTGGATTTTTTAATACTATCGTACTAGTACGCAAGTATTTGTTCTTCGGGTATTAGTCAAAATAATTTTTCAAACGGGAGATCTTGTCGTTGTTGCGGAGCTTGTCGTGGACTTTGGCTTCGATCTGACGGATGCGTTCGCGCGTGACGCCGAATTCGGAGCCGACTTCTTCGAGCGTGTGCTGAACGCCGTCGGTGAGGCCGTAGCGCATTTCGAGAATCTTGCGCTCTTTCGGCGAGAGATCGTCGAGAACTTCTTTGATCTGGTCGGAGAGAATGCGGCGGGAAGAATCTTGGTCGGGACGGAGGATCTTGTCGTCGGCGATGAATTCGCCGCGCGTTGATTTCTCATCATCGTCCCCTATCGGCTGTTCGAGAGAGACAGTGTCTTGGTTGATGTTCTCGATGATGTGGACTTTCTCCACATCGATGCCCATTTCCGTCGCGATCTCTTCGGCGAGCGGATCACGGCCGAGGTCTTGGGAGAGACGGCGGAAGACCTGCTTGTATTTGGAAATAGTCTCCACCATGTGGACGGGAATGCGGATCGTGCGGGACTGGTCGGCGAGGGCGCGGGTGATGGACTGGCGGATCCACCATGTCGCATAGGTCGAGAATTTATATCCTTTCGTCCAGTCGAATTTCTCGACGGCCTTGAAGAGTCCGAGGTTTCCTTCCTGGATCAAGTCGAGAAGCGTCAGGTCGGAGGAGCGGCCGACGTATTTCTTCGCGATGGAGACGACGAGACGCAGGTTGGCGCGGGCGAGGAGATTCTTCGCTTCCAAATCGCCTTTCTCGATGCGTCGAGCGAGCTCTTTCTCTTCGGCTGCATGAATGAGTGGATATTGGCCGATCTCTTTGAGATACATCTGGATCGAATCGTATGAGCTCGAATCCTTGCTGTATTTCAGATCATCCTTGTCCTTCGTGACATCCATGTCGAGGAGGTTGCCGCCTTCGAGGACGTCGACGCCGGCGACGGAGAATTTCTCATACAAATCGTCGAGGAAAAGTATGTTGTTCTCGATATCGGGAAATGTCCGCAATATTTCGTCGTAGGTGATGAAGCCGCGCTTCTTGCCCTTGCCCACGAGTTCGACGGCCTTTGCTTCGAGCTGTTCGGCGCGCTTTTTCGGAGAGAGTTTTTCTTTCACCTTCTCTGGCTTCTTCGCGTGAACGACGAATTTCTTCGCCGGCGCTTTTTTCACCGCCTTCTTCGGCTGCACCTTTTTCTTGGCGATCTTCTTCACCGCCTTCTTCTTGGCCTTCGGCGCAGGTTTTTTCTTTTTCAAAATTTTCTTTTTCATAAAATTATTTTTCCTCTAATAATCGACGATTTTTAATGTTGTGCATCTTATTTGAAATGTTCTGGCAGGCTTCGAGAATGGTTCGGGCGCGGGCCGTGTCTTTCTCTTTCTCGGCGCGGGCGAGCTCGGCCATCTGGTCCACGAGTTCGAGAGAGAGGCGGTCGAGGGCGACGGTG
>CALRHN010000050.1:2179-3285 GCA_943359425.1 Candidatus Nomurabacteria bacterium
ATCGCGGCCGAGAAGTACGGGATCAGTGTAGAAGACTTCGGCTTGGAAAACCAGCGCTTCCCTCTTGTCCTTGTACTTGTCGTAGAGCGCCTTGTACGAATCAACGCCTACAATGGCCGAGAGCCTGCCTGCAAGCGGCGGAGGCGATTCAGGTGTTGTTCCCTCTTGCCAGAAGATGATGCCAAAAAGGCGCTCTTCGGCAAAGTCTCCGCTTCGCGGCTTTACGGTTGCGACAGACGGAATGGACTGGGCGAGGTTTGAGCCTTCTTTGCGGACGAGTTCGAGGTCTTTGATAAGAGCCGGTTCGCGGATACCGGAGGCTTCACTGATACGATGAATCCAATACGACTGCTCTGACGCGCTCCGCAGTGCGGCCACATAGGGCAGGAGACGCGTGCTGATGGCAATGGCGCGTGCGCGCTCGTCGAGATTCGAACGCATGATGATGCCGAGATAGAATTCAACGACGGGCGTTGCCGATGTGACTGCAGTCCCCCACGCTTCTGCGCCGTTTTTCACGATATAGTCGGCCGGATCCATGCCTTTCGGCAATGAAACGATCTTTACTTCCATGCCGAGAGCAAGGGCAATCTTCTGCGCGCGGGCAGTGGCTTTGAGGCCGGCGCGGTCGAGGTCGAAGGCAATGGAAAGATTTTTGGACAAGGCGATGAGCTGACCCAAATGGTTGAGCTTCGGCGCCTCTGTGCCATCCTGTGTCGTCTTCTCCGTAAATGCCGTGCCGGATGCGGCGACGGTGTTCGGGAATCCCGCCTGATGCGAGAGGATAAGGTCCATCTGGCCTTCGACTAATATGGCGCCGTTTCTCTTGCGTATCTCGTGCTTGGCCTTGTCGAATCCGTAGAGGACGCTCGACTTGTCGAAGAGCGGCGTGTCGGGGCTGTTGAGATATTTCGGCGCATTCTCGTCATCTGTCTTGTCAAAGAGGCGGCCGGAGAATGCAATGACGCGTCCCGTGCTGTCGCCGATCGGAAACATGATACGTCCGCGGAAACGGTCGTAGCGTCCTTTCTCGGTTTTTTTCGCCAGCCCCGCGTCTTCGACATCGGCATCGGAGAAATTCTTGCTTCGCAGATAATCGCCCAACT
>CALRHN010000051.1 GCA_943359425.1 Candidatus Nomurabacteria bacterium
CAACTCATCATAGCAATAGTCGGGCCGACAGCAGTCGGCAAGAGCGCCTTTGCCGTGGAACTCGCGAAGAAAGTCGGCGGAGAAATAATTTCCGCCGATTCACGCCAAGTCTACACCGGCCTCGACATAGGTACGGGGAAAATAACGAAACGAGAGATGAAAGGCGTGCGGCATCATCTACTCGATGTTGTCTCTCCCAAAAAAGTATTTTCTGTTTCAGATTTCAAAAAACGCGCACTATTCGCAATAGCTGATAGTGCGCGCAAGAACAAAACTCCCATCATTGTGGGCGGTACGGGATTCTACATAGACACGCTCCTTCGCGGAATGGAATTCCCCGAAGTGGCGCCGAACACTGCACTACGCAAAAAACTCGCGCAGAAGAACGCGAGCGAGCTTTTTAAAATATTGAAGGGTGTCGATCCGCGCCGCGCGAAAGGTATCGATCGCAACAATCCCGTGCGTCTCATTCGCGCCATTGAAATAGCGACAGCGCTCGGAAAAGTACCCTCGATCAAACAGAAGAGCGATTATGATGTCATCTGGATCGGACTGACGGCTTCGCGCGAAGTATTGCGTGAACGTATTGTGAAACGGCTCAAAGCCCGTTTGAAACAGGGCCTGCCTGCGCAGGCAGGCATGTTGCAGGAAGTAAAAAAACTCCACGCGAGCGGAGTCAGTTGGAAACGTATGCATGAACTCGGTCTCGAATATCGCTACTGCGCCCTTCACTTGCAGGGCAAGCTTTCGCGAATAGAACTTGAAAAAACTCTCGCCGACAAGATCTACCAATACGCCATGCGCCAGCTGACATGGTTCAAGCGCAACAAAGATATCGAGTGGATAGATACGGATTAGAGCATCTTCTTCACCTCCTGCGCGAGATAGGGATCCCACATCGCTCCCGTTGCCGACATCACGGCATCTGCTCCGGCATCCATGTACATTTTGAAATCTTCCGCATTCATCACTCCGCCGACGCCGATGATCTTGAAATTCCCGCCCGTTTCGGTTCTGGCCTTCTTCAGTCGTTCAACCGTTTCTATCCCCGCCCATCGGATGCCCGTACCGCACACTCCCGAACGCGATCTGTTATTGCCGGGCAGAGCTTGTTTGCCGTCATGATCGACGATCTCGGCCTGAATGGTGTTGATGCATGAGACAGCTTGCGCGTATTTTTCGGCGATGAGTGCAAGCTTTTTGATATCGGCATCATCCTTGTAATACCCGACTTTGAGAATGAGGGGCGCCTCTCCGATCTCCTGTCTGATGGCGGCGCATACGCGCTCTGTCATGTCGAGGTTATAGCAGACGAGGCCTTCGTTGCCGATATTGGGACAGGATAGATTCGTCTCGAGGATCAGAGCGCCCGTCTCGATCGCTTTCTTCGCGGCGAGAGCATAGTCGGCGACAAATTCATCTGCGGTTTGATTCTCTCTGACCGTTCCCATGAAGCTCAAAACGAGAACCTGCCCTTTGCGCGCGAAAGAAATCGCTTTTTTGACATCTTCCTGCCAGACACTCACCTCTTTCGACGGCACGCCGAAAGAATTCGTGATGGAGATCGGCGGAGCATACTCGGCATCGGCAACCAGGGGATTTTGCGCCTTTTCATACGTGAGATCACCGTCAATCTTCACCGACAGGACATTCGGAAAAGGGTGGCACGGGAACACGCCGGAACGGACGGTCTTATACACGCAAATATCGAAACCTTTCTCGAATGCGCCGCGGCAGAAATTGCTGTTGAGGAGCGGCCCGGCGGGGATGCCGAAAGGCGAATAGACTTTGACGCCGAGGAAATCGTACGTCGGCTCGCCGACATTTTCAAAAACTTCGCCGTCGGCAAAAGCTCCATACGGGCCGGAAGCAAAGTTCTCATCGTAGGATTTTTCCGGATCGTAAAACGGCGTGTGCATCATATTATTTGCCAGAGAGAGAATCGACTTTCGCTTCGATGGATTGAAGTCTTTTCGACAAATGCGCGAGTGTGATTTCTTCTTCCGCGACTTCGCTCTCAACCATAGCGACATCCTGTTTTGTTTTCTGCTCCATTTGAGCTTCCTTCTTCACGGTCTTGATGATGATGGCATTACCGACGAATGTCTGCACGAAGAGCCCGATACCGCCCAATATGAGACAGCCCAGAATGATCGATCCCCACGGCCCAATGTGCACTCGATCAGCAACTTCCCACGCGCCGCGCCAGAATAATATGACACCGACGCCTGCGAGAAAGGCATGGGTAAAAGGATATTTCTCGAAATATTTTCGTGCCCTCTCTTCGATATTGAGGAATATGTTGGTGAGGTAACTCATGAGGAGTATTGTATCAAATTCTGCGGGCGATGGAAGAATCGAACTTCCGCCAACGGTTTTGGAGACCGTTGTTCTACCACTAAACTAATCGCCCTAAAACATTCTGTTCGGGCGAACATCACACACGATGTTTTGGCCCAAGCGATACCACTATAGCAAAATAGCCCCTTTTGGGCTACTGTGCTTTTGTATTTGATTTAGAACCTATTTTTTCGCTTCTTTGTGCTTGGTCTGTTTCTTGCACCATTTGCAATACTTCTTCAGCTCGATCTTTTTCGTGACGAGTTTCTTGTTCTTGCTGGACCAATAATTGATGCGCTTGCAGGTCGTGCAGGCCAATTTGAAAAGTCGATCTTGTGACATAGTTTTGGTAGTCTACTACGTTTCCCTCTTTAAATCAAGCCTTGCCGAGGACTAGAGATGCCGGCGGATTTTGCGTATATATTCGACAATATAGGAGAACAGATAGAGGCCGTAGTTGATGACGAGGTCGTGCGCATGGAGATATGCGGTGTCAGTGCCGCCGAATCCTCTCTTGAATATGGAAATGGGGTAAAATCGGTGCTTTTTCTTGTCCGCAGGCGCGACGCCCCAGAGATTGTAGGTCTTCATACCTCGTTCCTTCGCGTCTTTGATGACCTGCCACTGGATGGCATATGCGCCCGGATATGTGCGGCCAAGGTCCGTAGAGACGCCGTAGTGATATGCGGCTTCCGTTCCGTAGAAGATGACGAATGCCTGCGCGAGAACTTCGCCTTTGAATGTTGCCGTGTAGAGAGAGGCATAGCCGGCACCGGCGAATATCTTGAACTGCCGATAGAGGAAGTCATAGGAGAACGGAACGAATCCCTGACGCAGCGCAGT
>CALRHN010000052.1 GCA_943359425.1 Candidatus Nomurabacteria bacterium
ATTTCCGAAGAATACACACTCGCCCTCGCCGTGAAAACCGTCATGATGAAAACTGCAGGAGACATCGCCATCAACATGTCGACATCGCGCATGAACGAAGACATCGCTGTGTCAGTAGGCGGTAAAACATTCCGCACGAAAGTCGGCGAAGCAAACGTGGCCGCGGGAATCATCGCGCACGCGGCCGTGATCGGCGGCGAAGGCAGCGGCGGCGTCATCTATCCCGCCATAAATCTCTGTCGCGACAGTCTCGTCGGCATCGCCCTCATACTCGAACTCCTCGCCGCTGCCGGCAAGAGCGTTTCCGAAATGGTGGCCGAGTTGCCGCACTATGAGATGCGCAAGGACAAGATGCCTTTCACTGGCGACCTCGCAAATGTATACGCAAGACTCAAATCGGCCTTCCCCGACGGCATAACGAACGATCTCGACGGCCTGCGCCTCGATATGTCCGACGGCGCATGGGTCCACCTGCGCCCGTCCAATACTGAACCCATAGTTCGCCTCATCGGCGAGGCAAAAACGGCTTCCCGCATCGAGGAAATCATGATTCGGGCCAAAGGGGCTCTCGGCTAAGGGCCATTTGACTTTTCCCCGAGGGTAGGCTAGAATAACCCCACAAGTCCCTATTTCGTAACATTTTGCGAGCTCGCATAAACAACCAAATACGTGCCTCCGAACTTCGAGTCATCGATGACGAGGAAGGCAATCTTGGTGTTATGACGTTCAAAGAGGCGCTGACAAAGGCGCACGAGAAAGGCCTCGACTTGATTGAAATATCTCCGAATGCCACTCCCCCGGTCGCCAAGATCATGGAGTACGGCAAGTATCAGTACGAGGAGAACAAGAAGCAGAAGAAGGCGAAGTCGGGCGCGAAACAGGCCGAAACGAAATCTATCCAGATCAAGATCGGCACGGGCGACCACGACCTCGAACTGAAGGCGAAGAATGCCTCGAAATGGTTGGCAGAAGGCCACCGGATCAAGGTAGAGCTCTTCCTCTCCGGACGCGCAAAATACATGCAGGAAGCATTCCTGCGCGAGCGCCTCGATCGAGTGCTCCATCTCATCACCGAGACGTACAAGATCGCCGAACCGGTCAAACGCGGTCCGAAAGGCCTCATGCTCGTCATCGAACGAGAAGCGAAAAAATAAGTTTTAAATATTAGCAATAACAACCGTATATGAAAACAAGAAAATCAGTCAGTAAGCGATTGAAGATCACGAAGAATGGCAAGATTCTCGCGCGCAAGCCGGGCTTCAACCACTTCAACGCGAAACAATCGCGAACGAAACAGCTCGCCGGTCGAAAAGGCAAGAAGATCATTATGAGCAATGGCTTGAAGAGCTACATGGTGCCATTTAACTAATACTATATGTCACGAGTAAAACGAGGAGTTATAAAGATGAAACGCCGCCGAAAGGTCCTTTCACAGACGAAAGGATATCGTTTCGGTCGCAGCACGAAAGAAGCAGCCGGAAAGGAAGCTATCGCGCACGCCGGCAAGTACGCCTTTGCGCACCGTAAGGACAAGAAGGCCGATGCACGCTCTCTCTGGCAGACGAATATCAACGCCGGAGCGCACATGCATGGCATGTCCTACAGCGTTCTCATGGGCAAATTGAAGAAGGGCAAGATCGCGCTCGACCGCAAGATCTTGGCTGGTCTCGCCGAGAACGAGCCTGCGACGTTTGAACGCGTTGTGAAGTCAGTTTCTTAAATACAAAGTAAAAGCCCCCGCCGACTCAGTCGGCGGGGGCTTTTTTGTTATTAGAGCGGACTCATGGTCGGCCGCGTGAGGCGATATTCGGAGACTTTGTCTTTCTTCACGAGCTCGAGGACTTTCTTCACGAGACGAGCGGGGTCGGAATCGAAGACTATCTTGTCGTTGGGACGATGACCTTTGGCGATGATCTCTTTCAATTCATTCGCCGTCTCCCAATCCCCTTCGAGGACGCCGATCGGTTTGCCGTCTTCGAATGCGATCGTGAACTCGTGAATGGTGCCGATGCGGCCGCAGCCGATGAACATGGCATCGCATGAGCGCGTGAAGAGCAAATCGCGGCCTGCATAGCCGAATCCCGTATAGATGACGAGATCCATGTAGTCAACGGGCAGACGATAGACATCAACGTGCTCTTTCTCCGACGAGGCCGGCGAGATGCCGATGGAGAATCCTTTCTCCTCTTTCGCGCCCATGGCAGTCCAGAGCGGGAATCCCGTCGTCGCACCGGTGACGAGAATGGCGCCTTGGCGCACGATCTCGCGGCCGAGATCTTTGGCCGCGTCGAGCGTATGGATGCCGCAATGGCCGGTCTCCGCAGCGCCCGAGACGCCGAGTTTTATTTTCAAATGATTGTGCTTGTTATCGTTCTCCATAGAAAATTAAAATTATATTTAGAATTCGAGTTCGACGGTCTGGCCGAGATCGGGAGCGACAGCATTGACGCCGAGATAATCGCGGATGCGCTGGACGAGAAAGAGCGCCGACTTCGGTTCACCCATGACGACGAATATCTGTTTCACTCGTTCGGCCGTGCCTTCGACGAAATTGATGAGAGCATCGGAATCCTTGTGTCCCGAATAGCCGTTGATCATGGTCACGCGTGCGTGCACAGGGACATCCCTGCCTTGGATAATGACCGATTTCGCACCGTCCTCGATCTGACGTCCCATCGTGCCGACGGACTGATAGCCGACGAGAAGGATGGTGTTATTCGCATGGGGCAGATAATTCTGCTCGTGATGCACGATGCGACCGCCGTTGGACATACCGGAACCCGCGATGACGATTTTCGGATTGGGAACGGCGAGAATATGTTTCGATTCTTCCGTTTCGAGCGTAACCTGCAGTCCGGGGAAATTGAAGATATCGTCGCCGCCTTTGATGACGCTGCGCGCATTCGCATTGAAGAGGTCTTCGTGTTTGCGATAGACGTCCGTGAGGTGGATACCGAGCGGCGAATCGAGAAAGATCGGCATTTCCGGCACGCGTTTGTGCGTGACGAGATCGTTTATTTCAAAAAGCAATTCCTGCGTGCGCTCGAGCGAGAATGTCGGGATCATGAGCGTGCCTTGGCGCTTGTAGTTGTCTTCGATGA